>JALYNE010000026.1 GCA_030773375.1 Pseudomonadota bacterium | reverse complement strand
CCGAAGTCGCCGCGCTTTCAAAGCAACTCAGCGACCATGTCATCCCGCGGATGCGTGCCTACCACGAAATCTGGCTGGGCAAGGAGCGGATCGCAACCTCCGAACCGGAGGAGCCCTTCTACGGCAAGACGTACCTGCCGCGTAAGTTCAAGATCGGCCTGGTCATCCCGCCATCGAACGACATCGATGTCTACACACAGGACCTCGGCTTCATTGCGATCACCGGGCCGAATGGGCTCGAAGGCTTCAACGTCACCATCGGCGGCGGCATGGGCCGCACGGACAACGAACCGCGCACCTATCCGCGCCTGGCCAACGTGATCGGCTTCATCCCAAAGGAAAAGCTGCTCGTCGCGGCCGATGCGGTGATCTCGGTTCAGCGCGACTATGGCAATCGCGCCGAGCGCGCGCGCGCCCGCTTCAAGTACACCGTCGACGACAAGGGTCTGGGCTGGGTCGCGGGAGAAATCGAGCGCCGCATGGGCGCGCCGCTGGAGCAGGCCCGTCCATTCGAGTTCACTTCGAACGGCGATGAATTCGGGTGGCACGAAAATGGAACCGGCCGCTTCAACTACACGCTTTTCATCGAGAATGGGCGTGTGTCGAACCTCCCGGGCGAGTCGATCATGGACGGTCTGCGCGCAATTGCGCACGTCCATCGCGGTCTCTTTCGCCTCACGCCCAACCAGAATCTGATCATTGCCGATGTCGCGCCGCAGGATCGGCCCGCAATCGAGGCGTTGCTCCTCGAGCATGGCCTCGCCGACAGCGATCGGCAGAGCGCGCTCCGGCTCAACAGCATCGCCTGCGTTGCCCTGCCGACCTGTCCACTCGCCATGGCAGAGGCCGAGCGATACCTGCCGGAGCTGGTTGGGAAGGTGGAAGCCATTCTGGCGGAGAATGGCCTCAGCGACGAGCCGATCACGATTCGCATGAGCGGCTGTCCCAATGGGTGCTCGCGGCCTTATGTGTCGGAGATCGCCTTTACCGGCCGCGCGCCGGGCAAGTACAATCTGTATCTCGGCGGCGGCTTTCACGGCGAGCGGCTGAACACGATTTATCGCGAGAATATCGGCGAGCCGGTGATCCTCGAAATCCTTTCGGAAATGCTGGGCCGATTTGCCCGGGAGCGCAGCGAGGCCGAGCATTTCGGCGACTTCGTGATGCGGGCGGGGTATCTCCCCGCCTGATCAGAGCCGGTCGGAGCCGTTCGCCCGGTTGAGGCCGAGGCTCCGACGCGCCACGCTGGAATGGCCGCGCATCAGCATTTCGGCGACGTCTGGCTGCTGCGCTTCGATCGCATCGACGATGGCGTGATGCTGGTGATGGCCCGAGATCAGGATCGCGAAGATCTCCTCTGCCGAAACGTCGTGGAAGGCGACCACGCCCGGCGCGACGAACGGCACCGCATAGACGCGCTGGATGAGATCGGCGAGAAGGTAATTTTCCGCTCCCTCGACGATGATTTCGTGGAAGCGGCGGTTCATGCGCGCATAAGCGCTCTCGTCGTCTTTGACGACATAGCCTTTGGCGAAAATGAGATCGCCATCGGAAAGGCAGTCGCGCAGATCCGCAATCGCGTCCTTGCTTGGGCCCTTGGTCGCGATCTCCCGCGCGGCATAACCTTCGAGCACGCAGCGCATCTCGGTTGCGCGGAAGCTGTCCTCCACGGTGAACCCCCGAACCGCGAATCCTCGCTTGCCCGCAGCTTCGAGCAAACCCTCGGTGGCAAGCGCCGGAAGCGCGTTTCGCACAGGGGTCCGCGATACGCCAAGCCGGTCCGCGATTGCCGCCTCGGCGACGCGCGTCCCCGGCGGGAGGGTGCCGTTCAGGATCAGTTCGCGAATGCGTTGCGTGACTGGGCTTTCCAACTGCGTTGATCCTTTTGGAGGCTAGACCCGTTCCTGGCTTTGTCGAACCAGGACCGGGTCCAGCTTCGTTCGTCTACCGTGATTTCCGAGCCGCCAGGTGAGTCCACCCTGATTTGAAATCACTCTAGATGCCCTGCGTCATAAGCTGCGCCAGAGCCTTGCGTCCAGAACAAGGAAGCAGCGTCTCAGGCCCCGATCCAGGGCGGGAGCCTGTCGGCTGCGATCAGCGCCTCGACGTCCTGCCGCTCGCGGACGACGGACCAGTTGTTTCCGGAGACAAGAACTTCGGGCGTCAGTGGACGGCTGTTATACGTACTCGCCATTGTCGCTGCATAGGCGCCGGCCGTGCGGAAGATGACGAGGTCTCTCGCTTGCACTTGGCCCATGCGGCGCCCGGTGGCGAATGTGTCGCCGGTCTCGCAAACCGGGCCGACCACATTGGCGGTCATCTCGGACCCGCGGGGGGTTACCGGATCGATCGCATGCCATGCGTCATAAAGGCTGGGACGCATGAGGTCGTTCATCGCGGCATCGAGCACGACGAACGGGGCGGCCGCTCCCGGCTTCACCCGGATGACCTCCGACAGAAGGACGCCAGCATTGCCCACGATCATGCGGCCAGGCTCGAAGACGAGGCGCACATTCCAGTCTGCGGTGACTTCAGCGACCATCCGGCCGTAGTCCGACGGACTGGGCGGGGGCGGCAGCGCTGGATCGTACGGAATCCCAAGGCCGCCACCGAGATCAGCCACCGAAACGTCGTGGCCGGCATTTCTGAGACCGCGGATGAGCTCGCCGAGCTTGGTGAAGGCCGCACGGAGCGGCCGAAGGTCCGTCAGCTGACTTCCGATATGGACGGCGACACCCTGCACCTTGAGCCCTGGCAGCTCCCGCGCTCCCGCATAAGCTTGAAGCGCCTCTGAAATCGGCACACCAAATTTGTTGTGGACCGAGCCTGTCGATATTTTGGGGTGGCTGCCCGCCTCGACGTCAGGATTGACACGAAATGCCACCGGCGCTTCGAGGCCGAGCCGCGACGCGACCTCGGATAGCATCTCGGCTTCTTCAACCGATTCGAGGTTGAATTGATAAAGGCCGTGCTCCAGCGCATACGCCATCTCGGCCGCGGTTTTTCCCACCCCCGAAAAGACGATCCGCTCGCCTGGAATGCCAGCGGCGATCGCTCTTTTATATTCGCCGATCGAAACAACGTCAGCGCCAAGGCCTTCGCGCGCCAGGGTCGCCAGAACGGCTTTATTCGGATTTGCCTTCACGGCATAAGCAATCAGCGGGTCGTCGATCCCGCCCAGCGCCTCCCGGAACACCCGCGCGTGCCGTTGCATGGTCGCCGTCGAATACACGTAGACCGGAGTTCCCACTGTTGCCGCGATTTCGGTGAGAGGCACGTCCTCACAATGGACGGCGCCCCCACGCAAACTGAAATGATCCATTTCTTCAATCGTCTCCGCCGGCGCTGCTGTCCGCCAGAATGTTGGAAAGCATCCGATCGCCGCCGCGTGTCATAATCGACTCTGGGTGGAACTGAATGCCCCATTGCCGTGCCTCGATGTCACTGATCGCCATCACGATCCCGTCGGCCTCCGCATGGACGCGGAAGCGCTCCGGAATGTTGCGCGTGCACAGGCTATGATAGCGGCCAACCGGCGAGAGGCCGTCCAATCCTCGAAAGGGGCCGGTGCCATCGTGGTGGAGGAGGCTTGCCTTGCCGTGCACAGGCTGCGGCGCCCGCGCGACTTCGCCGCCAGCCTCGAGCACGATCGCCTGATGCCCAAGGCAGACGCCCAGCACGGGCGCCTTACCAATCGCGCGCTCGATGAGCTCCATGCAGCATCCGGCATCCTCCGGCCGCCCGGGTCCCGGGGACAGCACGATGAGCGCGCTCCGCTCCACAGCCATGTTCAACGCTTCTTCAGCGCGAACGCTGTTCCGCAGCACGTGCACCGAACAAGCCAGCCGCTCGAACGCCTCGACCAGGTTGAAGGTGAAGCTGTCGAGATTGTCGATCATCAAGACGTTGTGCTTCATGGCGTCGCTCCCTCGATCGACAGCACCGAGAGCACCGCCGATGCCTTCTGCCTTGTTTCGTCCGCTTCGCGCTGAGGATCCGAATCGTAAACCACACCCGCACCGGCGCGGACGAAGGCGGTTCCGTCCCTTACCACCGCCGATCGGATCACCACGCCAGTATCCATGAGCCCATCGCCGCTCAGCCAGCCGATCGCCCCGCCATAGGGGCCCCGCTTGGTGATCTCCGTCTGCCTCAGAAGCTCGGTCGCACGGATCTTCGGCGCTCCCGTCAAGGTGCCCACGTTGAGACATGCCTGAAGCGCGTGCAGTGCGTCATAGCCGATCCTGAGCGCCCCCGTCACTGATGAGACGAGGTGCATCACGCGTGCATAGCGCTCAACCGTCATCAGCTTGCCGACGCGCCGCGTTCCCGGAATGCTGACCCGTGCCACATCGTTGCGTGCAAGGTCCACCAGCATCATGTGCTCGGCGGCTTCCTTGTGATCGAGCCTCAGCTCGGCTTCCAAGCGATCGTCTTCGTCGCTGGTGGCGCCGCGCCGCCGCGTCCCCGCGATCGGCTTCACCTCGACCATCCGCCATTTCTCTTCCGCGAACACCCGGACCGAGGTTTCCGGGGAAGCGCCGAACAGGGTGTGCTCGGGGCCGGACACGAAGAACTGGTAAGGGCTCGGGTCGAGCTTGCGAAGCGCCGCGTAGGATAGGAGCGGCGCGAGGCATGGCGCACGAAAGGTGCGCGACGGCACGATCTGGTAGATTTCGCCCGCAGCAATCTGCTCGCGAAGCTTCACCACCACGCTGCCATAAGCGGCATCGTCGAGATCAACTTCGATATCGCGGGCAGGGGGCGACGGCTTGGGGGGATCGGGCAACTGCGTTGCGGCCGCCGTTTCGCAGCGCGCGACAAGAGCGGCCAAGCGCTCTGCCGCGCTGAAGTAAGCGCGCTGCGACTTCGCCGGATCGTCCGACCCGAAGGCCGTCGAGACCACCCGCGGCTGGGCCCCTTGTTCGAAAACGATCAAGGATTCTGCGAGCCAGAAGATGAAATCCGGAAAGCCGAGGGCATCCTCGGCGGGCGGCGGCAAATCCTCGAACAAATCCGTCTGGTCAAAGGCGAACACGCCGAGGCAGGCAATTGTGAACGGCTCTTCCTTGGATGCGACGGTGAAGCCGTCGCTCAGCGCCCGCAGCGCGTCGAACGGCGAAGGTGCAAGGAGCCGCGCTTCGGCATCGGCGCCTTCGGGCCGAGGAAAACGAAGCACCAGCTGCCGCTCGCCGGACGCGACCAGCCGCTCCGGCATGCGCCGAGCGATCGCCACGAGCACCTGCTCGCCATTTTCCGACAAAGCGGTGAGCGTCACCTCGCTCCCGCGGCATTCGGCGCGGACGGCCGCCCGTTCCATGAGAAAGCTCGGACCTGTCGATCGTTCGAACAGCAAACTGTCCTTGCGCCGGCCGTTGTCGGTCAGCGCCGCATAAAGGGCCAACCGGTCGGGAGGAGAGGGCAGACGGCGCTGGAGCGCCAGCGCCTCGCCTTCGCGAAGGGACTTCATCCGAAGTCCCTTCCGACCGCGCGGACCACCGGCTCAAGCGCTGTCATGAGCTTGCGAAACTGATCCGGATAAAGGGACTGTGCACCGTCCGAGAGCGCCACGGCCGGATTTTCGTGCACTTCGACCATAATGCCGTCCGCCCCGCACGCCGCTGCAGCAAGCGACATCGGAATAACGAGGTCCCGAATGCCGGTCCCGTGGGAGGGATCGACGACCACCGGGAGGTGCGTCTTCTGCTTGATGTACGGGACGGCGTTGAGGTCGAGCGTGTTCCGGGTTGCCGTCTCGAACGTGCGGATGCCGCGCTCGCAGAGCACCACTTGGTCGTTTCCGGCTGCAAGCAGATATTCGGCCGCCAGCAGCAGATCCTCGATCTTGGCTGCCATCCCGCGCTTCAGCAACACCGGTTTTCCGGCCTTGCCGACCGCGCGAAGCAAAGCAAAGTTCTGCATGTTGCGGGCGCCGATCTGGAGCGCGTCTGCATGTTCGACGACGATGTCGAGGTCGGCCGTGTCCATGATCTCGGTCACGACCGGCATGCCGAGTTCGTCGCCGACTTCACGCAGGATCTTGAGGCCCTCTGGGCCGTGGCCGCTGAACCCGTAGGGGCTGGTCCGTGGCTTGTAGGCACCGGCGCGGATCGCCGAAGCCCCAGCGGCCTTTGCCGCAGCAGCGCTGCCGCGCAGTTGCTCGCGCGTTTCGACCGCACAGGGCCCCGCAATCACTTTGAACGAGGAGCCGCCGATGGCCATCTTGCCGATCCGGACGATGGTGTCGTGCGGGTGCATCTCCCGGCTGACGAGCTTGTACGGCGCCAGGATCGGCTTCACGGCTTCCACCATCGGATCGCTTTCGAGGTGGAGTTCGGCAAGCACGCGTTCGTCGCCAAGCGCGCCGAGCACGACTCGCTCGGAACCGGGCATGTGAAGCGGCTTCAGCCCCGCGTCGGCAATTCGCGCCAGGATCTGCTCGGCTGCTTCGGTTGAGGCTTCGCGTTTCAGTACGATGATCATGTTCTGGTACTTCCGGTATTGGTCAGATGGGGAGAGGGCGAAAAAAAACCCGCCTGAGGCGGGCCTGACTGGGTCGGATTGGTGCTCTGCTGAAGAGCTTTACAATCTAGGCAGGCGCGCCTTCGGCATCGAGATCGAGCCAGCGCCACCACGTGCTGGGCGCGCACGCACAAACGGCAGCCTGAGCTGCACTGTTGACGCCGATCCTGCCACGCATGGTCATGCCGGCACTGCTATGCCAGCCGCAGGCTCTCGTCAACCTGCCTCATTTGGCCTGTCGGTCGAGAAACTCTTCAACTTCAGACATTTCGACGCTCTTCTCGACGAAGGCCTTGCCGATGCCCCGAGTCAGGATGAAGGCGATCCTCCCGCCCTTCTTTTTCTTGTCGTGCATCATGTGCTCGGTCAGGCGCTTGCCATTCGCCGCAATCCCGACCTGCCCAAGCGACACGGGGAGGTCCGAAGCGATGAGATGCGCACGGGTGCGATCGGCGTCGGCTGCAGGGCAGAGGCCCCGCTCGACCGAGAAGTCGAACGCGAGCACCATGCCCAAGGCGACCGCTTCCCCGTGGAAAAGCCGGTCCGAAAAGCCGGTCTCGGCTTCCAGTGCATGGCCGAACGTGTGACCGAGGTTGAGCAGCGCGCGCCGGCCGCTTGTTTCGCGCTCGTCCTCGGCGACAATGCGCGCCTTGCCCGCGACGGCAGCTGCAATGGCGGCGTTCCGTGCCTTGCTGTCGCCGGCGAGCACCGCCTCGCCATGGGCTTCCAGCCAGCCGAAGAATGCCGGATCCTCGATCAGCGCGTATTTCACGATTTCGGCGTAGCCGGCTCGGGTTTGGCGCGGATCGAGAGTGTCGAGGCAGAGCGGATCGATGAGCACGAGCGAGGGCTGATGGAAGGCGCCGACGAGGTTCTTGCCGGCGGGGACGTTGATCCCCGTCTTGCCGCCAACCGAAGAATCGACCTGCGCGAGGAGGGTGGTCGGGATCTGCACGAATCCGCAGCCGCGATTGACGATTGCGGCGGCAAAACCCACCAGATCGCCAATCACGCCGCCGCCCAATGCCACGACATGGTCGCTCCGCTCGATGCCCAGCGCAAGCAAACGGTCGATCACAAGAGACAGGGTCGACCAGCTTTTGCTGCCTTCGCCGGGCGGAACGACGATTGGCTCGACCCTGAGATTGACGCAGCCGTTGGCGAGCCGGCCCCCCTGCGCCCCCCAGACGGTCTCGTCGCTGATGACGATCAGCCGGCCACCGCGCGCGAACGGTGCCAGCGCCTCGCCGGCGCGGTCGAGCAGGCCGTCTTCGATGCGGACCTCATAGCTGCGCTCGCCGAGCGCGACAGGAACGATGCTCATAAGCTTACCCGCATTGGCCGCGATGGAGGAGCTTCTGGTCGGCAAGGACGAGCGCCATCATCGCCTCCACGACCGGTGCGCCCCTTATGCCGACGCAGGGATCATGCCGGCCCTTGGTGCTTATCTCCGTCTCGGCACCGTCGCGGCCGATGGTTTGCGTCGGCGTCAGGATCGAGCTGGTCGGCTTGAAAGCGACCCGGACGCGCACGGGCTGGCCGGTTGAGATTCCGCCCGCGATCCCGCCGGCATGGTTTGCGAGGAAAGTGGGGCCTGCGCGCATCGGATCTGCATTCTCCTCGCCGCGAAGCCGCGCTGCTGAAAAGCCGTCGCCGATTTCGACGCCCTTGACGGCGTTGATCGACATCATCGCTGCGGCAAGTTCTGAATCGAGCTTGGCGTAAAGCGGCGCGCCCCAGCCAGCCGGAACGCCGCTCGCGACGCACTCCACCACGGCACCGACCGAAGAGCCTGCCTTGCGCACCTGGTCGAGCAGGGTCGCCCACCGCTCTGCGGCCGCAGCATCGGGGCAGAAGAAGGGGTTGGCATCGATCGCAGCCTCGTCGAAGCTTGCAGGGTCGATCGCATCGCCGCCGATCTCCACGACGTAAGCGCGGATCGTGACTTCCGGGATCACCAGCCGCGCAACTGCGCCCGCGGCCACGCGCGAGGCGGTTTCCCGCGCAGAACTCCGGCCGCCGCCGCGCCAGTCCCGAGTGCCATATTTCGCATCGTAGGCGAAATCGGCATGACCCGGGCGGTAAGCGCCGGCAATCTGGGTATAATCCTTCGAGCGTTGGTCGACATTCTCGATCATCAGGCTGATCGGAGTGCCGGTGGTTCGGTTTTCGAACGTGCCGGAAAGGATCCGCACCTCATCCGGCTCGCGCCGCTGAGTGGTGAAGCGCGAGCTGCCGGGACGGCGCCGGTCCAGCCACGGCTGAATGTCGGCCTCGGTCAGCGAAAGGCCGGGCGGGCAGCCGTCGACGATCGCGCCAATGGCCGGCCCGTGGCTTTCGCCCCAGGTCGAGAAGCGGAACAAGCGGCCGAAACTGTTGAAGCTCATGAGCGGCCGCGCCCAAGCACATAGAAGGTCGTGGCGTTGTCCGGCCGGTCGTGCACATTGCGGCGGAGGATCGTCAAACCGTAGATCGACGCCGCGGCTTCGGAAGCGAGGACTGCGGTGGTGCCATCGCTGGATTCGGCGAGCGCCTTGGCGGCAGCCGCGGTGTTGCTGGCGGGCTCCGCCGCAAAGCCGAGCGCTCGCAGCGTCTCCGCGCACTGGGCGAGAGCGATCGGATGGCTGACGATGCGGCGTACGTTCTCGATCCTTGTGCCGGCCCGCGCGAGGAGGTGCATCCGAACGGGGAGCTGATGCCTGGCAACGATTGGAAGATCGCTCTGCTGGAGCAAAGCTTTCACCTCGTCGACGGGTCCCGCGCAGCTATTCTCGACGGGCAAGACGCCAAGCTCCGTCTCGCCCGCGGTCACCGCTTGGATGACAAGGGCGAAGTCCGCCTTGGGCAGCGGCTCGTGCTCGGGAAGAAATCTGAGGCAGGCTTCGTGCCCGAAAGCCCCCGGCTGACCCTGGTAAGCGACCGTCATGCGATGCGCGCGCCGATTGAGCGCATCAGGGCGGTGAAATCGGGGAAGCTCGTGGCGATCATAGCTGCTGAATCGACCTCCACGGGCTGCTCCGAGGCGAGGCCGAGCACGAGAAAGCTCATCACGATCCTATGATCGTGATGGGCCGCCACGCTGGCGCCACCACGCGGGGCTGCGCCCGTGCCTTGGACGATCAAAGTATCGCCTTCATCACGCGCATCGACCCCGCAGGCATGGAGGCCGGACAGGATTGCCGCCAACCGGTCGCTTTCCTTGACCCGGAGCTCAGACAGGCCGTGCATCACGGTGGTGCCCTCGGCGCAGGCGGCTGCAACGGCCAGAATCGGATATTCATCGATCATCGAGGGCGCGCGGGTCGCAGGCACCTCGAGGCCGTGGAGGCGGCTGAACTCGGCGCTGATGTCGGCGACCTCCTCGCCGCCCGCTTGGCGTCGACTGTCGATGCGAAGCTCCGCGCCCATCTCACTGAGCGTCTTGAGGAGCCCCGTCCGCAAAGGATTGACCATGACCGATCGGACCGTGACGCTCGATCCGGGCGTGATGAGCGCGGCGACCAGCGGGAAGGCGGCCGAGGACGGGTCGCCCGGGATCAGCACCGAAGTCCCCCTGAGCTTCCGCCGCTCGCCAAGGCGGATGCTGTCGCCCTCGATTTCGACGTCGCCGCCGAACGCACGCAGCATATTCTCGGTATGATCGCGACTGCGGGCCGGCTCGATCACTTCCACGTCGTCAGCCGTGTTGAGGCCGGCAAGGAGGATCGCCGACTTCACCTGCGCCGAGGCCTTGGCATTCAAAAAGCTGATGCCGCGGAGCTTGCCGCCGCGGATGTGGGCGGGAAGCCGGCCACCATCGCTGGCGCTGACCTCCGCGCCCATTTCGCGCAAGGGATCGAGCACGCGGTTCATCGGCCGGCCGCTCAATGATTGGTCGCCAGTGAAGGTCGCCTCGATCGAAAAGCCAGCCGCGGCCCCCATCAGCAGACGAACGCCGGTGCCGCTATTGCCGCAATCGACGTGACCCCGCGGGCTTCGCCACGCACTGCCGATGACGCGCCACTTGCCACTGGAGGCGCGATCGACCGTGGCTCCGAAGGCGCGTACAGCCTTTGCCGTGTTGATCACGTCGTCGCCCTCGAGCAGACCTTCGATCCACGTTTCGCCTTCCGCCAGCCCGCCGAGTATCAGCGATCGGTGCGACATCGATTTATCGCCCGGAACATGGACGTGACCGTGGAGGCCCGGAGAGGCGGTGCTGTGGAGCCGGTCGCCATCGCGTGGGTGAACGTCGGCGCTCATGCCGCGTTCGACGCTGCAAGCGCCTCCTTAGCGAGGAGCCGCGCAATCACCGCCGCCACCTCGAGCGCTTGGCCATAGTTGAGGCGGGGATCGCAGTGAGTAAGGTAACGCTCGGCAAGGTGATCCTCGCGAGGCGGCAGGCTTCCGTTCACGCACTCGGTCACGTTCGCTCCCGTCATTTCGAGATGGGCGCCGCCGGGATGTAGGCCTTCAGCCTTGGCGATTTCGAAGAAGCTGCGGATCTTCGCCACGATATCTGCGACCAGCCTGGTCTTGAATCGTCCCGCTAATCGCGTGTTGCCGTGCATGGGATCGATCGACCAGATTGCGCTCCGGCCTTCGCGCCTGGTGGCCCGCATCAGCGCGGGGAGGTGCTCGGCGACATTGGCAGCCCCGAAGCGGCCAATGAGGACGAGCCGCCCAGGCTCGTTCTCCGGATCCAGGCGGTCCATCAGCCGCAACAGGTCGTCCGCCGCCAAAGAGGGGCCGCACTTCGGGCCGACCGGATTGGCGACGCCGCGAGCAAATTCAACATGAGCCCCGTCCAGTTGGCGGGTCCGGTCGCCGATCCAGATCATGTGCCCGGACAATGCCCACCAACGCCCCGTCTCCTCGTCGAAGCGGGTCAGCGCCTCCTCGTAGTTGAGGAGAAGCGCCTCGTGGCTGGTGAACACGCTGACGTGCCGATCTCCGCGCGGCCCTTCCTTGCAGAGCCCGAGCCGTTCGCGCGCGGCGCGTTCGATGTTCGGAAGATCGGCGTAGCCGGCTGCGGCATAAGCCCTCATCAGGTCAATTGTGACCTGCGCCTGGCGATGCGCCTGCAGCAGTCGCTCGGGGTCAGGCGCGCGGCTCGCCTGAGTGAAGGCAGGGCCGTTCACCGCATCGCCCCGATAAGTTGGGAGCGTCAAACCGTCGACGCTTTCAAACGGTGCCGATCGGGGCTTCGCAAACTGCCCGGCAATGCGGGCCAGGTGCACAACTTCGCAGCCGCTCTCGGCGCGCAGCATTGCGCCCATCTGCAGCAGGAGGTTGAAGACCATGCGCACCTTGTCGGCCCCGAATTCGGCAAAGCTTTCCGCGCAGTCACCGCCCTGGAGAAGGAATGCGTGTCCCGAAGACACTTTGGCGAGAAGTGCCTTGAGCGCGCTGATGTCAGCGGCGTTCGTCAAGGCGGGCGTCGAGACCAGCCGGGCTTCGGCGCGCGCGAGCGCCAAGGCGTTGGGATAGACCGGCATTTGCGCTGCCGGGCGCTCACGCCAGCCGGCCGGGGTCCAGCTCATCGTGCTGCCTCCCTTTCCAGAAGCCGATCCTCCGGAGCGACTCTGCCGATGGCCAACGCTAGAACTTCGCCGGCGCCATCGCGAATTGCGTCGAACACCGAGATGGAGCCCTGGAGCTGCGCCGGGTCGACGAGCGCAGGCGCCACGATTGCGACGGCCTCGCGATTGCGCGCCGCATCCAGCGCCTCGGCTGCATCCTCGACCCAGCGGACCGGCGCCGCCTCCCCGAAGCGCGTGCGCACTTTCCTGAGGAGATTCGCTTTGTCCCCGTCGGCGCACAGCACAAGCTCCATACGCACCTGCGTCTGGACGCTGTGCGCCATCACTGCCCGCCAGATCTGGGTTACGAGCGCCGGCGAGGCGTGGCGGGCACGGCCGGTCAGGCGTTCGATGATCGCCGCCTCGCGAGCCGGCCGGATCCTGAGGCGATCGGAATGCTCCGCCTGCTTCAGCGCTGCGACTTTGATGGACGCGGCGATCCGCCGCTCGAGCAGTTCGAGCAGGGCATCGTCGAGGCGATCGATTTCCGATCGAATGGCTTCAAGGGAATCGGGCAGCGGCACCGGCTGCTTCTGGTTCTGGCTATTCATCTTTGTCTCTTGCGGCCTCTCAGCCGGCGATAGGACGAGTGGCGCTTCAGCTCAATGTTCTGACAGATGGGTTCGTGGTGAGACTCCGGCAGCCCTCAGGCGTACCGGCCCATAAAGGAGCTAAAGTAGGGGCGAGCCACCGGCGAGGCAGAAATGGTCTGTCCTTTGCTCATGGTCGGGCTCCTGGCACGCGGTGATAGTGTGCACCCGTTCAAGGCTGGCCGACCGGGGCCTGGCTGTCAAGATGGGATCCAATCTTTCGTTGTGCGATGCAGCGCCGACACATAAGGCACCCGCCATGGCGGAGGATCTTCAGGCGAGTAGGACCACCCCTGCAGCTTTGATTGCGGCTGCGGGCCGGATCACGCTCAAAGTCGGATCGTCGCTGATCATCGACCGCGACGGAAATGCTGTGCGTCGAGAGTGGCTTCAGTCGATTGGGGCGGACATCTCTTCGCTTCTCGAACAGCGCAAGAAGCTGCTCGTGGTCTCGTCGGGAGCCGTCGCGCTCGGCCGGTCCTACCTGGGCCTCGGTGCCTCTTCCAAACTGAACCTGAAACAAGCTGCGGCGGCCGCGGGTCAGCCCAAGCTGATGCACGCCTGGGAGGCGGCTTTGGCACCTTATGGGATCCCAATCGCGCAGCTTCTCCTTACGCTCGAGGACACGGAGCGCCGCCGGCGCTGGCTGAATGCCCGGGCCACGAGCGAAGTTCTTCTCGCCCAGAACGTCCTGCCGGTGATCAACGAAAATGACAGCGTCGCCACCGACGAACTGCGCTATGGCGATAATGATCGTCTCTCGGCTCGGGCGGCGCAGATGATCCGCAGCGATCTTCTGATCCTGCTTTCCGACGTGGACGGGCTTTATACCGCCGATCCGCTAAGAGATTCGTCGGCACGGCACATCGCCTTCGTTCCCGAAATCAACGAGGAGATCGAAGGCTATGCGGGTTCCGCCAAGCCAGGGGGCGTCGGCACCGGCGGGATGCGCACCAAGATTGCCGCAGCCCGCATCGCCCAGGCCTTTGGTTGCGCTACGGTCATTGCGGCCGGGCAGGGCTTCAATCCCGTGCGCCGCCTTCTCGAGGGTGCCAGGGCAAGCGTGGTCGCCGCCAAGGGGTCCCCTGCGAGCGCTTACAAGCAGTGGATCGCGGGCAGCCTCGCACCCGCGGGCGCGCTTTGGGTGGATGAGGGCGCCGCGCGGGCGCTTGCTTCCGGGAGGAGCCTTCTTCCGGCCGGTGTCACGGCCGTCAACGGCGCCTTCGAGCGCGGCGCCTGCCTCAGCATATTGGCTCCCGGCGGCGCGGAGATCGCGCGCGGGATCGCCGCTTACACCGCCACCGAGGCGGAGGCGATCCGGGGCTGCGGCAGCGACCGCATCGCCGAGCGGCTCGGCTATGGCGGCCCCGACGAGATCATCCATCGCGACGACATGGTGATGCTGTGACGATTCGGCCGCTTATGGAGAAAATAGGGCGGGGCGCCCGTAGCGCGGCGGGCGTCCTCAGGACCTGCCCGGCTGCCCAGCGGACGGAGGCAATCGAAGCGATGGCCCGCCAGCTTCGCTTGCGCGTGAATGACGTCCTCGCCGCCAACGCGCGCGATCTGGAGGCCGCACGAGGCATGTTCGACCGGCTGCGCCTGGACCAAGCGCGGGTCGAAGCGATCGCGCGCTCGCTCGACGAAGTGGCAGCGCTTCCCGACCCGGTGGGCCAGGAGAGTGCGCGGTGGACGCGGCCCAACGGCCTCGACATTGCGCGGGTGCGTACGCCGATCGGGGTGATCGGCATGATCTATGAAAGCAGGCCCAACGTCACAGCCGATGCTGCTGCCATCTGTGTGCGGTCCGGCAATGCGATCATTCTTCGCTCGGGCTCGGACGCGCTCCAAAGCTCTGTCGCGATCCACGCGGCGCTCGCCGCCGCGCTCGAGGATGCAGGCCTTCCATCCGAATGCGTGCAGATCGTCCCGACCGGTGATCGCGAGGCCGTGGGGATGATGCTCCAGGGGCTGGACGCTGCGGTCGATCTCATCATTCCCCGCGGCGGGAGCGCCCTGGTCGAGCGGGTCAGCCGCGAGGCCCGGGTTGCCGTGCTCGGCCATCTCGAGGGCGTTTGCCACACATATGTCCATAGCTCGGCCGATCCCGAAATGGCCGCGGCCATTGTCGCCAACGCCAAGATGCGCCGAGTTTCCGTCTGCGGCGCAACCGAAACGCTGTTGATCGACCGTGCCGTCGCTCCGTCGCTACTCCCCGCAATCGCGCAAGCGCTTGGGCAGTGCGAACTGCGCGGTGACGCGGAGAGCCGCGCTATCTTGCCCATGGACGCGGCCAACGAGGCGGACTGGGCGGCCGAATATCTCGCGCCCGTTCTCGCAGTTCGCACCGTCTCCGGCCTCGACGAAGCCATCGAGCATATCGGCCGCTACGGCACCGGCCATACCGAAGCGATTGTGTGTGAGGACCAAGCCGTCGCCGAGGTTTTTCTGGACCGCATCGACAGCGCCATCGTGATGTGGAACGCCTCCACCCAGTTCGCCGACGGCGGCGAATTCGGCTTTGGTGCCGAAATCGGGATCGCGACCGGCAAGCTCCATGCACGAGGGCCCGTTGGGCCGGAGCAGCTCACCAGTTTCAAATATGTCGTGCGTGGCGGCGGGCAAGTCCGTCCCTAGCCTGAACTGTATCCCATTCGCCTATTAGTGAAGCGAGGGCGATGGATCCGGGCTGCTGTTATTCCGGTGCAATGGCATGGAATTCTGCGGTTCTTTTGTGACTTTTTCACTTGCTCGAGACTATGCCTCGTGCCTAAGGATGCCGAAACGGGATCCCAAACGCAGTGCGCATCGGCGGCGCGGGACCCGGCGGAGAGGATAGAACATGACAAGGATCGTGGTGCTGCCCGGCGACGGCATCGGGCCGGAGGTTACGCGCGAGGCGGTGCAGTGCCTCGAACTCGTTTCCAGCCATTGCGATCTCGGCTTTGCGTTCGAGGAGCATGATTTCGGCGGCGCCGCCATCGACGTCCGTGGAACTCCGCTCCCCGAATCGACGCTTGCAGCGTGCCGGGATGCCGGCGCGATCCTGCTTGGCGCGGTGGGCGGGCCGCAGTGGGACAAGAGCAGCGAGCGTCCGGAAGCGGGTCTCCTCAAGCTCCGAAGCGAGCTCGGCCTGTTCGCGAACCTCCGTCCCGCGCGGGTCATTCCGGGGCTGGAGGGTTTCTCTCCGCTCCGTGCCGATGTCG
>JALYNE010000025.1 GCA_030773375.1 Pseudomonadota bacterium | reverse complement strand
GGATGAGGGGCGACGACGTGTTTGGACGCCAGCTCTGCGTTTCCTTCTTCCGGGAGCAGACCACTGAAGAGGCGGAATGCGACGCGCGCTACGCCACTGCGTACCGGGAGTCGCGCCAGCGTGAGCTCGATCGCCTCCAAGCGGAGCTGGGTGTCGTTTGCGGCACCCCAAGCAACCGGGCTCGCCGCCTCCGCGTAGTCGGCTGAGCATGTCTTTGCCGCTGCGCTACCCGGGGGGTAGCCAGCGGTTTGAAAGCGCGCCGAGTGGTGGTCACCACTCGGCAAAGCTTCCATCCTTTTGCCGCCAGATGGGATTGCGCCAGCGATGGCGCTCCTTATCCGCCTCGCGGACGGCCTCCTCATCGATAGCGACGCCGAGCCCCGGCATCTCCGGAATTGGCAGAAAGCCCTCGACGGGCGACAAAGCTTCAGGATTGTTGACGAAATTCAGAAGGTCGTGGCCCACATTATAGTGGATGCCGAGCGACATCTCCTGGATGGCGACATTGGGAGCGCAGGCGGCGAGTTGCAGACACGCCCCAAGCGCGAGCGGCCCCAGCGGGCAGTGCGGCGCAACCGCAATGTCATAGGCCTCGGCCATTGCCGCGATTTTACGGCATTCGCTGATCCCTCCGGCATGGCTCAAATCGGGCTGAATGATGTCGATCGAGCACGCCTCGAAGAAGGGCTTGAAGTCCCAGCGGGAATAAAGCCGCTCGCCGAGCGCGATGGGCGTACTCACCAGCTGGGAAAACTGGGCGATGCCCTCCATGTTCTCCGACAGCAGCGGCTCCTCGATAAACAGCAACCCGAGCGGCTCGAGCACTTTGGCGAGTTGCTTCGCCATGGGTTTGTGCACGCGCCCGTGGAAGTCGAGACCAACGTCCATGCCAGTCGCCTGTGCCGCACGAACGCGGTCGATGACTTCGTCGAACAGCTTGGGCGTACCAAGCCAGTCCATTTCCGCGGTGGCGTTCATCTTGACTGCGGAAAAGCCCTGCTCTCGCCGCGCGGTTGCGGCTTCGGCTATTTCGTCCGGCCGGTCGCCGCCAATCCAGGCATAAGCGCGGATCCGATCCCTCACCTTGCCGCCAAGCATTTCCCATGCAGGCAGGCCGAACGTCTTGCCCTTAAGATCCCAAAGCGCTTGTTCGAACCCGGCCAGCGCCGACATGAGCACTGGACCACCGCGGTAAAAGCCACCACGGTAAGCAACCTGCCAGATGTCCTCGATGCGGCGCGGATCATGGCCGATGAAGCGGTCCCGCATCGCCTCAAAGGCGCCATCCACGGCTTCTGCATGGCCTTCGAGGCTTGCTTCGCCCCAGCCGACCGCTCCGTCTTCAGTTTCCACCCGGACGAACAGCCAGCGCGGCGGAACGTAGAAGGTTTCAATACGGCCGATCTTCATGTCTGATCGCTCCTAACCGATTTCGGGATTACCGGGCTGCGCCGCAAAAGCGTCGTTCGCCGCCGCCGCCAGCGCCTTCTGCCGAAGCGCGTGCATCCGGTCCGCCTGCGAGGGCGGCACAATCGGCACCGAGAGGCAGACGCTCGAGGCTGGAAGCACTTCCCGCCAGTCCGAAATAAGCTTCTTGTAAGCGCGCCCAACAGGACGAATGTTCCGATCGAGGTCGTAAAGCCCAAGCGGATTCACATTGCCGTTCTGCTCGCGAAGGGCGGTGTCCCAATCGACCTGGTCCGTCAGCGAATACCAAGTGAAGCCTACCGTCGGAATGCCGACGTTGCGGATGCGAAGCACGTTCGCCCATTCCTTCCAGAGCCATTGCACCGCCTCATCCCCATTCGGCCCCTGCTTCATGTTCGTCTCGGTGTGCATCACCGGCAGCCGGTAGCGATTGTAATATTGGCGCGTGATCTCAGCATAGCCGAACACCTCGCCTGAGGACTCGGTCAGGCCATCGGCGTGCACCCTGTGCTCGTTGGTCATGTAATAATCATTGCCCAGGATGCAGTGCTGCTTCAGCCGATTGTGGAGGAAGAAATGATACTCCTCCCGCGTCATCCCGTTATCCATCAGATATTCGTACATCTCGCTGTCGACCCGCCGGCCGTAATTGAGGTCGAGCGAGAGGAAGCGGCGCGCATTCATCTTCTCCGCCGGCCCGATCGCGGCGGGGCTGTCGGCGTGAAAATATTCCGAGGATTCGCTCTGGATGAAGATCGCGTCGGGCCGCCGCTTCAGGATCTCCATCATCGCCAGCACATTGCCTTTGACGATGTTCTTGAGCGCGGTGACGAACGCCCGGTCCGTCGTCATCTGCTCGTTCCACCAGCCGTATTTGGCGGAGAAGATCGCGCAGATGAACATCTCGTTGACCGGCGTGTAGAGCTGGACCCAGGGGTACCGATCGGCAAAGGCGGCCGCGTAGGTTGCCAGCTGCGGGGCGAAGTCGGGATTTTGGAAGTTGCCCAGCCAATTCGGAACACCGAAGTGGCACAGGTCGACGATCGGAGTGATGTCACGCCGCTTCAGGTCGCCCAACACCAAGTCAGCGAACTCCCAATCATACGTGCCCGGCGCCAGGAACGTCCGGTGAATGGGCGGGCCGTAGCGAAGGAATTGGATGCCGATGTCCTCGACAAGATCGAAGTCCTCGCGCCAGCGCTCATAATGGCCGCACGATTCCATCTGATCGACACGTGTGCGGCCGTTATTGATCGTCGGGATGCTATTCTCGATCCCGGTGGCGAACATGAAATTAGCGATTGTGTGCCTCCATTCCTTGCCGGTCGCGATGTCTGCCTGCCAACCACCGCAGAGCACATCACCGCACCACTGACGCCAGCCGTCCCTAATCCAGTCCGCCCACATTAGGTTGCATAAGGCGGCTTATCTGTTGCGCACGGATAGCCTCACCGTCACCAGAGGCAAGAAGCCATTGGACCCAAAGCGGGTTCGGGCGTTTCATGGAATGGACGAAAGGATGGGCATGCGCTGGGGCGAAGGCTTTATCGCAGTGGATTGGGGGACCACCAACCGGCGCGGGTACCGCATCGGCCGGGACGGCCGGATGACCGACGAGTTCGAAGACGGCAAGGGCATCCTTTCGGTCGAGCAAGGCGGGTTCGAGCTTGCGGTGCAGGAACTTCGCGAATGCCTCGGCGATCTGCCGCTGCTGATGGCGGGAATGGTCGGATCGAACCGCGGCTGGGTCGAGGCACCTTATGTTCCCTGCCCGGCCGGCCTTCCGGAGCTTGCCGCGCGGCTGAAGTGGATCGAGCCCGAGCGGATCGCCATCGTCCCCGGGGTGGCCTACGAAGCTGGGCAAGCAGCGGACGTAATGCGGGGCGAGGAAGTGCAGATACTCGGCGCGTTCGGCGAAGGGATGATCGCGGCCGACGCCCTGGTCTGCCACCCGGGGACGCACAACAAGTGGATCACCCTTGAGGACGGCCGGATCACGTCCTTCCGCACGATAATGACCGGGGAGCTGTTCAATCTGCTGAGGGAGCACAGCATCCTCGCCGACCTGCTCGGCCAGCCGGCGCAGATCGACCAGTCGTTCGACGCGGGTGTGCGCCGGGGGCTTTCGGATGATGGCCTGACGGCCGAACTCTTCTCGGTGAGGGCGCGGGTCCTGCTCGGGAAAGCACGCCGGGAAGATGCCGCGTCCTACACGAGCGGACTCCTCATCGGGACCGACTTACGGACCGCCTTCAAGTCAGCGGCCGCCGATCAAGTCGTGGTCATGGGGAGGCCCGAGCTCACCGGCCTGTTTGCTGCGGCATTGAGCATCGCAGGACGTGACGTGCGTGAAATAGACGGTGAGGAGGCCTTCCTCGGCGGCGTCAAACACCTGGCGGAGCTGATCCAATGAACCCTGCGCAAGAACTGCGGCGGCGGCTGGCCGAATGCCCGCTGGTCGCCATCATCCGCGGCGTGACGCCGGACGAAGCGGGAGCGATCGGGCAGGCGATCTACGATGCGGGGATCCGCATCATCGAAGTGCCGCTGAACTCGCCTGATCCCTTCCAGAGCATCGCAAAGCTTGCTGAACGCTTTGGAGAGCGCGCGCTGATCGGCGCAGGGACGGTGCTTGAGCCGGAGCAGGTGCAGGAAGTGCGCGATGCCGGGGGAAGATTGATCGTATCCCCCAACACCGACATACGCGTGATCGAGGCGAGTGTTGCTGCGGGGCTCGTGTCCGCGCCCGGCTTCTACACGCCGTCTGAAGCGTTCGAAGCGCTTCGCGCGGGGGCCCACGCGCTGAAGCTGTTTCCAGCCGAAGCCGCATCGCCCGGTGTGGTGAAAGGCCAGCGCGCCGTACTTCCCAGGGATGTTCCCTTGCTTGTCGTCGGCGGCGTCCGCCCCGACACCATGCGCGCCTACCTCGATGCGGGGGCCAGCGGCTTCGGGCTCGGCTCAGGTCTCTACAAAGCCGGCCAAACGCCGCACGAGGTTGCGGCACAAGCGAGCGCTTATGTTGCAGGAGTTGAAAGCTGATGCGCCCCATCCACATCGGCATTATCGGGTTCGGCAAGATCGCTCAGGACCAACACGTACCCTCGATCGAGAAGAATCCGCGGTTCGAGCTTGCCGCGACGGTCAGCCGCCAAGGCAATGGACATCCCGGAGTTCCATGCTTTGCCAGCCACAGCGAGATGCTTCGGGAGGTGGAGGAATTGGACGCCGTGGCAGTCTGCACGCCGCCTTCGGTTCGGCACGAGATTGCGCGCGACTGCCTCGAAGCCGGGCTCCACACCTTGCTCGAAAAGCCCCCGGGCGTGACCCTCTCCGAAGTCGAGCACCTCACTTGTCTTGCCGCAGCCCGGCAGCGCTCCCTCTTCGCGACTTGGCACGCGCGGCACAATGCAGCGGTTGCCGCCGCCGCCGAGCGGCTCGCCGGTCAGGTGATCCGGAGCATGCAGATCGTTTGGCACGAGGATGTTCGCAAATGGCATCCAGGCCAGCAGTGGATCTGGGAGCCAGGCGGCTTTGGCGTGTTCGATCCCGGCATCAACGCACTGTCGATCGCCACCCGCATTTTCCCCGGCGAATTGTTCGTGCGCGATGCCGAGCTGATGTTTCCGGAGAACAAGCAAACGCCAATTGCCGCCTGGCTGAGATTTGCGAGTTCCGTAGAAGCCGGCGAGCTCACCGCCGATTTCAACTGGCGGCACAGGGAGGCCGAGGCGTGGAACATCACCTTCGAGACGGAGCGAGGCAGGTTGAAGCTCAGCGAGGGCGGCTCGCGGCTCTTCGTGGACGAGCAGGAAATCACGCCCGGCCGCGACTTGGGCGAACATCCATCCATCTACGCGGACTTCGTTGATCTCATCGATGAGCGGCGGTCCGACGCCGACATCCGCCCGTTGCGCCTCGTCGCGGACGCTTATCTGGCCGGCCGAAGACGCTTCGTAGAACCGTTCGAGAGCTGACAGTCCGGCGGAGGCAGGCTATCAAGCGCGGACTCGTTGCTCCCGAGGAGTCCATCATGCGCGTCCCTGCCCTCTTTGCTGCCCTTCTTACCGCAAGCGCGGTTACCCAAATGCCCGCTTTGGCCCAGCCACAAGCGGACGGATATGCCGTGGTACACGCGGGGACGCTGCTCGACCGGCCCGGGCGCACGCCGCGGCGCAACGCCAGCCTCGTCGTGCGGGGCGGCAAAGTGGTTTCCGTCCACGACGGCTTCATTGAAGCGCCCGCCGGCGCGCAAGTGATCGATCTTCGCGACCGGTTCGTCCTCCCGGGCCTGATCGACAGTCACGTTCACCTGGACTCGGACCGAGCGGGCAACGAGGGACTGCTTGCCGGCTTTACGGATAGCCCGCAGCTCGGCGCTTATGAGACGCTTTGGAATGCCCGCAAGACGCTGGGCGCTGGTTTCACCACGGTGCGCAACCTCGGCGATCCTGGTGGGACGATGGCGCTGCGGGATGCCATCGCGCGCGGGTGGGTGGAGGGGCCGCGGATCATCGATGCGGCCCAGCCGATCTCGACGACGTCCGGCCACATGGACCAGCGACTTGGCATCCGTGAAGACCTGCACGAGGACCTCGGACATGCGAACGTCTGCGACGGGGCCGACGAATGCCGCAAAGCGGTAAGGCGGCAAATCGGGCGAGGCGCCGACGTGATCAAGATTGCTACCACTGGCGGCGTGAACAGCCGCATCGGCGCTGGGCTTGGCAAGCAGATGTTCGACGACGAGGCCAAGGCCATCGTCGAGACGGCGCACCTTTACGGCAAAAAAGTAGCGGTTCACGCCCACGGGGCCGATGGCATCGCAGTCGCGCTTCGCGCCGGGGCCGATTCGATCGAGCACGGCACCCTGCTAGACGACGAGAGCATCCGCCTTTTCAAGCAGACGGGCGCCTACTACGTGCCGACGCTTTCCACGGTGAATGGCTATCTGGAGCGGATCGCAAAGGATCCGAACGCTTATCCTCCCGAGGTTCGGTCAAAGATCGACTGGCGCATCGGCATAACTGGAAAGGCCCTCCAAAGGGCGGTCCCCGCGGGCGTGAAGATCGCATTTGGCACCGACGCGGGCGTCTCGAAGCACGGCCGCAATGCCGACGAGTTCGAGCTGATGGTGAAGCACGGGATGACTCCCGCGGCGGCCATCCAGGCCGCCACCACCAACGCCGCAGACCTTCTTGGCGTGGCGAACGAGGTGGGGACACTTGAGCCGGGCAAGACCGCCGACATCATCGCCGTTGCCGGTGACCCGCTTCGCGATGTGACGGTGCTGAAGCGCGTCAGCTTCGTGATGAAGAACGGGCGCGTTTTCAAGGACGAGCGCTGATCGGCCGGAATGAGTAGCGCCGGCTGGGCCTTTGCAATCGATCGGGGAGGCACCTTCACCGACATCGTGGCGCGGCGGCCGGACGGCGGCATCGTTACCCGCAAGCTTTTGTCGGAGAATCCGGAGCAATATGAAGACGCGGCCGTAGCTGGCATCGCGGCACTCATCGCGGAGTTCGAGGGCGCACCTGGATCAGCGCGAGCCCCCGCGACGGCAGCGGGGATCGAAGCGGTGAAGATGGGGACAACCGTCGCCACCAACGCGCTCCTGGAGCGCAAGGGTGAGCCGGTGGTTCTCGCAATCACCCGCGGTTTTGCCGACGCGCTCCGGATCGGCTACCAAGCCCGGCCCGATATTTTCGCCCGCAACATCCTCCTCCCTGAGCCGCTGTACGAGCGGGTGATCGAAATCGACGAGCGCGTCACCGCCGAAGGCGAGACGTTGCGAGCGCTCGATGCTGAGGCCGCTCGCGCAGAACTACAACGGGCGTTCGGCGCCGGGTACCGCGCCATTGCCATTGTTCTGATGCACGGCTGGCGGTGGACTGCCCACGAGGCCGCGCTCGCTGAGATCGCCCGCGAGATCGGCTTTACCCAGCTTTCCGTCAGCCACCAGGTCGGGCCGCTGATCAAGCTGGTCGGCCGCGGCGATACCAGCGTCGTCGACGCCTATCTCTCCCCCGTGCTCCGCCGCTACGTGGACCGGGTAACCGCAGTGCTGGGGAGCAAGACGCGCCTCTTTTTCATGCAATCGAACGGCGGCCTCACCGATGCTGCCGCCTTCCAGGGCAAGGACGCGATCCTCTCGGGCCCTGCCGGGGGCATCGTCGGCATGGCGCGCACCGCCTCGGAAGCTGGTTTCGAGAGGGTGATCGGCTTCGATATGGGCGGCACCTCCACCGACGTGTCGCACTTCGCCGGGTGTTATGAGCGCTCGACGGAAAAGCTGGTTGCCGGAGTCCGGGTTCGCGCGCCGATGCTCGAAATCCATACCGTGGCTGCTGGCGGCGGCTCGATCTGCCATTTCGACGGAGCGCGCTTCCGTGTGGGACCGGATTCAGCGGGCGCCGTTCCCGGCCCCGCCTGCTATCGCCGCGGCGGCCCCCTCACCATCACCGATTGCAACGTGATGCTCGGCAAGATCAGGCCGGAGCATTTCCCCGCCGTGTTCGGCCCCAAAGGTGACCAGCCGATTGACGGTGCGGTTGTTCGCGAAAAGTTCGACGCGCTCTCCGCCGAGATCTCCGCCGCGACCGGCGCCAGTCTCTCGGCCATCGAAGTAGCAGAGGGCTTCGTCCGGATTGCGGTCGAGAATATGGCGAACGCAATCAAGCAGATTTCGATCGCGAGGGGCCACGACATCACCCGCTATACCCTGCAATGCTTCGGCGGCGCGGGCGGGCAGCATGCCTGTCTGGTCGCGGATGCACTCGGGATGAAACAAGTAATGGTTCATCCGCTGGCGGGCGTTCTTTCCGCTTATGGGATGGGCCTTGCCGATACGGTCGAGCTTAGGCAGCGGACTTTCGGCAGCAGGCTCGAGCCAGCGGCGATGCCGCAACTTGGGGAGGTCCTCAACGAGCTGATGGAGGAAGCCGAACAATCCCTCGTCGCACAGGGGGTCGAGGGCGCGGTCATCGAGAGCGCGCGTCGCGCTGCCCTCCGTTACGAGGGAAGCGATACGGCACTGGAGGTTTCGGTCAGCTTCCCCGAGGCAATGCGCGATGCCTTCGAGGCCGTCCACAAAAGCCGCTTCGGCTTCGTCTCCCCAGGCACCGCCATCGTGGTCGAAACGGCCATTGTGGAGGCAACTGGCCGGAGTTCATCCCAAATCCTATCCTTTGCGCCAGCCGCCCGTGAGGCGGGCAGCGACGACCGAGCAACCGGTGATGTGGTCGATCGTTCGCGCCTCTCACCCGGCGAACGCCTTTCCGGGCCGTCCCTGATCATCGATCCTTCCGCCACCACGGTGGTCGAGCCCGGCTGGCAAGCCGCTGTCGACGCGCTCGGCAATCTGATCCTCACGCGGATCGGTGAACGCACCTCCGCTCCCGCAATCGGCACCAACGCCGACCCGGTCATGCTGGAAATATTCAACAACCTGTTCATGGCGATCGCTGAGGAGATGGGCGTCGCGCTCCAGAACACGGCATCGTCGGTGAACATCAAAGAGCGGCTCGATTTCTCCTGCGCCATCTTTGATCGTGAGGGCTGTCTTATCGCGAACGCACCGCACATCCCGGTGCATCTCGGCTCGATGGGCGACAGCATTCGGACCATCATCGAGGAGCGCGGCTCGGGACCGGACGGGCGGCCGCGCGACGGACGGGGCATGAAGGCGGGCGACGCCTATGTCCTGAACGCACCCTACCGGGGTGGGACGCACCTGCCCGATATCACCGTGGTCATGCCGGTCTTCGCTGACGATGATGAGGCGTCTCCCGCTGCGCCGGCTTGGTACGTCGCTGCGCGCGGTCACCATGCAGATGTCGGCGGAATCGCCCCCGGATCAATGCCGCCGAACAGCAAGACCGTGGATGAAGAAGGCATCCTCATCGACAATCAGCTTCTGGTCGACGCGGGCGCTTTTCTGGAAACCGAGATGCGAGCGCTGCTCGGCGGTAGCCGCTGGCCGGCTCGTGATCCCGACCGGAACATAGCGGACCTCAAGGCTCAGGTCGCGGCTTGCACCCGCGGCGCAAACGAGCTCCGGCGCGTCGCGCGTGATTACGGCCGCGAGGTGATCGACGCCTATATGGGGCATGTCATGGCCAATGCCGAAGAGGCGGTGCAGCGGCTGATCGGCGGCCTGCAGGACGGCACGTTCACCTACCGAATGGACAATGGCGCACAGGTTTCTGTGTCCGTGAAGGTCAGCAGCGCCAGCCGGAGGGCTGTGGTCGACTTCACCGAAACAAGCGAGCAGCAGCCAAACAACTTCAACGCGCCTTATTCGATCTGCCGCGCGGCAACCCTTTATGTCTTCCGGACGATGGTCGACGATGCCATTCCCATGAATGATGGCTGCCTCAGGCCAATCGAGCTGATCGTGCCCGATGGGTCGATGCTCCGGCCACGCTATCCCGCTGCGGTCGTCGCTGGCAACGTCGAGACGAGCCAAGTCATCACCGATACGTTGTTTGCAGCCTGCCGCGCGCTTGCTCCAAGCCAAGGCACGATGAACAATTTCACCTTCGGTAACGAGCGGTATCAATATTACGAAACGATCGCGGGTGGTGCAGGCGCCGGTCCGGATTTCGACGGGGCGAGCGCCGTGCAGACGCACATGACCAACAGCCGCCTCACCGATCCCGAGGTCCTCGAAATGCGGTTCCCGGTGCTGCTCGAGCGCTTTTCGATCCGACGTGGCTCGGGCGGAAACGGCGCTCACCGCGGCGGCGACGGTGTCGAGCGACACATCCGCTTTCGCGAGCGGATGCGCGCCGGCATTCTTTCCAACCGCCGTGAAGTTCCCCCGGCCGGCATCTGCGGGGGTGAGGATGGCCAGCCGGGCATCAACCGGATCGTCCGCACCGACGGCAGGGTGGAGACGCTGAGCGCCACCGCCGCCTCGGAAATGGCGCCCGGCGACATGTTCGTCATCGAAACACCCGGCGGCGGCGGATTCGGGCGGGCATGACCAACTATTTCGTCCTCGCCGGAATCCTCATCGTCATTGCCGGATTCGCGCTGCGCCTCAATCCGATGCTCGTTGTCACCGTTGCCGCGATCGCGACGGGGCTCATTTCGGGCATGGATCTCGTCGAAGTGATTTCGACCTTCGGCAAGGCGTTCAACGACAATCGGATCATCGCCATTGTCTGGATCGTGCTTCCGGTGATCGGATTGCTGGAGCGGTTCGGGCTTCAGCAGCGTGCGGCGGCGGTGATCCGCGGATTCAAGAACGCCACCACTGGCCGACTGCTCGTGCTTTATCTCATTTACCGGCAAGCGACTGCCGCCGTCGGGCTTTATTCAACTGCGGGGCACCCCCAGACAGTCCGGCCGCTTGTCGCGCCAATGGCGCTTGCGGCCGCCGAAAAGCAGCATGGTGAGTTGGACGAGGATACCGCCGAAAAGGTGAAGAGCTTCTCCGCCGCCACGGACAATGTCGGGCTCTTCTTCGGTGAAGATATCTTTTTCGCCATCGGCTCGATCGTGCTGATCCAGCAGACGCTCGCGACCTACGGCTACGATCTTGCGCCGCTTGAGCTTGCCCTGTGGGCGATCCCGACTGCGATCCTCGCGTTCCTGATCCATGGCAGCCGCCTGCTGATGCTCGACGGCGCAATCGCCAGGCGCCGGCGATGATCACGATCCATTGGCTCTACACAATGGCCGGCCTGATGTTCGCCGCCTTCGCGCTGCTGAGCGCGTTCGACCGCAGCAACGGGCGGCGGCTCGGTAACGGCGCCTTCTGGGGTTTGATGGCGGCAAGCCTTCTTGCTGGAAGCCGAATCGGCGACTTCGGCAACGGCTTGCTCGTGCTCGGTCTGGCCGGCCTTGCGGGGTTCGGATTCATCGGCCGGAGCGAGCCGCCGACCAGCAGCGAGGACGAGCGCCAGGCCTTTTCCGAGCGCCTCGGCAATAAGCTCTTCCTCCCTGCCCTGATCATTCCCGTGACCGCCTTCCTCGGTACTTTGCTCTACAATTACACCCCGCTCGGCGGGTCTGGGCTCTTCGAAGAGAAGCGCGAAACTTATATCCTGCTGGGCTTGGGAGTGCTGATCGCCCTCGCGGTGATCTTCGCCTGGCTGCGCCCGCCTGCGGTCGCGCCACTCCAGGAAGGGCGCCGGCTGATTGACGCAATCGGCTGGGCGGCCGTGCTGCCGCAGATGCTCGCCGCACTCGGAGCCCTCTTCGCCGCTGCGGGAGTAGGCACTGTCATCGGTGAGCTGACCCAGTCGATCATTCCGGAAGGGAGCGTGTTCCTGACGGTGGCGGTGTTCGGCGTGGGAATGGCGCTGTTCACGATGATCATGGGCAACGCCTTTGCCGCCTTTCCGGTAATGGCAGCTGCGATCGGCGTTCCGGTCCTGATCAAGGCTTTTGGAGGTGATCCGGCCGTAATCGGCGCCATCGGCATGCTCGCCGGGTTTTGCGGAACCTTGATGACGCCGATGGCGGCGAACTTCAATCTCGTCCCCGCTGCACTCCTCGAGCTCAAGGACAAGAACGGCGTGATCAAGGCGCAGATCGGCACCGCCCTGCCGCTCCTCGCCGCCAACATCCTCCTCATATATTTCCTGGCATTTCGATGAAGTATCAGCTCAACTCCGAAGTGGCCGCTCGCTTTGCCGAGGCAGCGCTCGGCCATGTCGCTCGTGAATATCCCCACAAGCTCGACCATGTGATGGACGGGCCCGAGGACGTGCTCGGGCCTCGCGAACTCCACCCGATCTTTTTCGGGAGTTTCGACTGGCACAGCTGCGTCCACGGTTATTGGACCTTGCTGCGCGTGCGCCGGCTGTTCCCGGACCTGCCGGTCGCAGCTCGGATAGCAAAGCTCGCCGACGAGATGCTGACGCCGGAGAACGTCGCTGGAGAGCTCGCCTATCTCGACCGGCCTTATTCAGGGGGGTTCGAGCGGCCTTATGGCTGGGCTTGGCTGCTGGCGCTTCACGGAGAAGCGGCGCGCCACGAGGACAGGCACTGGGCCGATACGCTGGCGCCGCTGGCGCACGCCTTTGCGGGCCGGTTTCATGGATTCCTGCCCCGCCTCACTTACCCGATCCGCACCGGCACCCACTTCAACACGGCCTTTGCTCTCGTCCTTGCAGATGAATGGGCAGCGAGCAAGGATACCGAACTCGCGGGGCTGATCCGCTCCCGGGCAATGGATTATTACGGTGCAGACACGAACTGCCCGGCTTGGGAGCCAGGAGGCGACGAGTTTCTTTCTTCTGCGATGATCGAGGGTTTGTGCATGCGGCGCATCTTGCCCGAGCAGGAGTTCAGAGCCTGGTTCAGCGCCTTTCTACCGGAACTTCACCAGGGCCGGCCGCAGAGCCTGTTTACCCCTGCATTGGTGTCCGACCGCTCGGACGGGAAGATCGCGCATCTCGACGGCTTCAATCTGTCCCGGGCCTGGTGCTGGCGGAGTCTTGCGGACATACTGGGCGGATCCCTTGCCGCGACTGCGCTGGCCGCGGCCGATGCCCATCTCGACGCCAGCCTGCCTCACGTGACCGGAGACTATATGGGCGAACACTGGCTTGCGACCTTCGCGCTTCTGGCGCTTGGAGCGGTTCCCGAGCAGCGCACTGCGGACGCATTCGACGGAGCAGTTGCAGCCAAGACTTGATGGTTGGGCCGACACCTGAAAATCAACTGCCTCTTAACCATCCGCGGCTAGGCTTTGCGAAGCGGAAATCGGTCTAACTTGTGTTCCGTCGAACAGGACCTGGCTGATGTTGCACGATATGATCGTTGGAGCGGATCAAAGCGCTAAGCACTCGCGAGTGGATCGCGTGGGCAGGTTGCTGTCCAGCCTTCTCGGCCAATGCGGGCGCTTACTGAGGCTCGCCTATCGGCAGGCTTGTGCCGCGGGGAAGCCTCACCCGTCGCTGCTGCTGAAGCAAGATCGTGTGGCTCGCTTGGCAGCGATCGCCTGGAAGCCCCGCTGATGGTCAAGCTGGTCGTCATGAAGAAGGGCGGTGAACCCGGTAAGATCGCGATCAATCCAGCACAAGTGACGCATGTGCGCTCGTCCTCCGGCCCGTTCACCGACGTCTTTTTCGGAGATCACCGCATCGCGGTCGAAGGCACGTTCGATCAGGTGGTAGATGCCTTGTCCGGCAGGGAACTGCTCCCCGAGCAGCCAGCCGTAAGGAACTGGATATCCGGTCGCTGAGCTGGATGAGAAGGTGCCGCTAAGCCCTTCTCCAGAGGCTCCACAATCCTCAGGAAGCCGCGACGCCATCAGCGTCCCACGCCGGTATAATCCAAGCCGACGGACTCGGCATCGGCACGCGGGTAGATGTTCCGCAGATCGACGAGCGTCGGTGTTCGCAGCAGCGACTTGATCCGCTTTAGATCGAGGGCACGGAACTCGTCCCATTCCGTCACGATGGCGACGCCGTCAGCGCCGTCGATGGCTTCGTAGGGACCAGAACAATATTCCACATCCTCAAGAACAAGCTTCGCCTGATCCATACCTGCCGGATCATAGGCCCGGATTGTTGCCCCCCCATCCTGAAGAGCCCTGATCACCGCAATCGCGGGACTGTCGCGCATGTCGTCGGTGTTGGGTTTGAAGGTGAGCCCCAGGACTGCGATCGTTCGTCCGCGAACCTCTCCCCCCATGGCAGCGATAACCTTTCGCCCCATCGCGCGCTTGCGATTGTCGTTGGCTGAAACGACGGCTTCAACGATGCGCTGCGGCGCGTCGACGTCCTGGCTGGTCTTGAGGAGAGCCAGCGTGTCCTTTGGGAAGCAGGACCCGCCGTAGCCAGGGCCCGCATGCAGGAACTTGGAACCAATGCGACCGTCCAGCCCTACGCCCCGTGCAACGTCCTGAACATCGGCGCCGACACGCTCACACAGGTCTGCAATCTCGTTGATGAACGTGATTTTGGTCGCGAGGAAAGCATTCGCAGCGTACTTGGTGAGCTCGGCGCCTCGCCGGGACATGACCAAGACCGGAGAATGATTGAGATATAGCGGCCGGTAGATGGCACGCATGATGTCGGTGGCACGAACGTCTTCGGAGCCGATCACGATGCGATCCGGGCGCTTGAAATCCGTTATCGCCGCGCCCTCCCGGAGGAACTCCGGGTTCGAGACTACCGAGAACTCCGCATTCGGATTCGTTTCACTGATAATCCTTTCCACCTCATCGCCGGTTCCAACCGGAACCGTCGATTTCGTGACGATCACAGTATATCCGCTCAACGCCTCCGCAATTTCGCGCGCTGCCGCGTAGACGTAAGAGAGGTCCGCATGGCCATCTCCGCGCCGAGAGGGCGTCCCCACCGCGATGAAAACGGCATCAGCCTCCCTCACGCCTTCCCGCAAATCGGTTGTGAACCGCAGGCGCCCCGCCGCAACGTTGCTGCCGACCAGCTGCTCCAGTCCGGGTTCATAGATCGGCATGCGACCGTGGAGGAGGGCTGCAATTTTGTCGTCGTCCTTGTCCACGCACACCACCTGGTGACCGAAGTCGGCGAAACATGCTCCAGAAACCAGTCCGACATAACCGGACCCGACAAGCGTCACCCGCATCTAAGCGTTTCCCATCCCTGCTTCGGCTCCGAGGAAATACCCTCTGCGCCGCTCCAACCAAACCGCTTCGCCGCTAAGGCTCAACGCATCCGTGATGCAAGCGAAAGGTCTTTCGGCGCCCAAGCGCGGCTCGAACTATGGGTGCACGTTCGGCTGACCCATGAAAAAAGGCCCGGCGTTCCCGCCGGGCCTTCTGTTTCGCATGGCTCCACGTGTGTTCAGTCGCGCTGGCCCATGAACTGGAGGAGGAATGTGAACATATTCACGAAGTCGAGGTACAGCGACAGCGCACCCATGATCACCGTCTTGCCCATCATGTCTGTACCCGCAACGTGGAAGTACAGGCTCTTGATCCGCTGCGTGTCATAGGCAGTGAGGCCCGCGAAGAGCAGCACACCGATGAAGCTGATCGCATAGTGCATCGCCGGCGACTGCAGGAAGATGTTGATCACGGAAGCGACGAGCAGGCCGATGACACCCATGATCAAAAAGGTGCCAAACGCCGACAGATCGCGTTTCGTGGTGTAGCCCCACAGACTCAGCCCCAGAAAGGCCGCTGACGTCGCGAAGAAGGTCTGCGCGATCGATCCGCCGGTGAACACCAGGAAGATGGACGACAGCGACAACCCCATCACCGTTGCAAAAGCCCAGAAGAGCAGCTGCAACGTCGGCGTTGAGATCCGATTGATCCCGAAGCTCATCACCATGATGAAGGCCAAGGGTGCGAACATGATCACATACTTCAGAATGCCGGGACCGGTCAGGATATCGGCCGCCATTCCGCTTTGGGCGAAGAGCAATGCCACGATCCCGGTGAGCAGCACTCCCGACGCCATGTAATTGTAGACCGACAGCATGTAGGACCGGAGCCCCGCATCGAAGGCTGCGGCGTCCCGGCCGACCGCTGTCGGTCTCGGGGCTGCGGTTGCCCGCGGGTCAAATCCATTTGCCATTTCAACGTCTCCTTTGGCGGCAAACCCAAACTTGCCGTTGGGAGCAATATCGGGTGATTCCGGCCC
>JALYNE010000024.1 GCA_030773375.1 Pseudomonadota bacterium | reverse complement strand
AGCATCTCCCGGGCTGGCGGTCGTGACGGCAGGGGGATCAGGTTCCCAGTGACGGAGCAGCGTAGCCCCCACCGCCGGGGAGCTCCAGCATGGTTGCGCCGGGGCCAATGCCGGCGAAAAGCGATGTCTCGGTGCCCGTCATCCAGACCTGACCGCTCGCCGCGTCCAGGCGCTCGAACAGAGCGGCACGCCGGCTCGGATCGAGATGCGCAGCAACTTCGTCCAAGAGAAGGATCGGCCGCCGCCCGGTGCGTTCGGCGACAAGATCGGCATGGGCCAGGACGAGGCCGAGGAGGAGCGCCTTCTGTTCGCCGGTCGAGCAACGCTCCGCCGGCTGCGCCTTTCCAAGGTGGGTAACAAGAAGGTCGGTTCGATGGGGCCCGGCGAGCGTCCGGCCGGCCGCGGCATCGCGCCTCCGCCCCGTCCTCAGTTCACCAAGCAGTGCCTCCTCGCCGGCAAAGTTCCAGCCGCCGATTGCAAGGCCGGGCCGTGCAAAAGGGCCCTCCGGGGCATCCACCAGGCGTTGCGAGAGAGCGGCGACCGTCAGCGCGCGCGCTTCTGCTAGAGCTGCGCCGTGCTCGGCCATCCGCGTCTCGAGCGCCGAAAGCCAATCCTGGTCGGGCGCTTCTTCTGCCAGGAGCTTGTTTCGCGCGCGCATCGCGGCTTCGTAGCGGGAGGCATGCACCGCATGGGCGGGGGACAAGGCAAGCACCAGCCGGTCGAGGAACCGCCTTCGCCCGCCCGCGCCTTCCTGAAACAACCTGTCCATTGCAGGCGTGAGCCAGAGCACCGACAGCCATTCGGCCAAGGCCGTTGCCGCGGCAGATGCTCCGTTGATGCGCACCTGCCGACGCTCGGGTGCGGCGGGAGTGGTGCCGGTGCCAATGTCGACGTCCGAAGCTTCAGCCGCGGAGGGGAGGGACAGTCGCGACGCGACTGCAAATCCCCCGGATCCGCCGCTCCGCGCCATCTCGGAAAGGCTCGTGCCCCTGAGGCCCCGCCCGGGCGAGAGCAAAGACACGGCCTCGAGCACGTTGGTCTTGCCGGCGCCATTCTCCCCGGTGAGCACGACAAAGCCCGGGCCGGGCTCGATCAGCGCGGCGGCGTAGGAACGGAAGTCGGTGAGATTGATGCGGGAAAGTGCGGTCATGCCTCGGTCGAAGTACCACTTCGACCCGAACTTTATACCCGCATCGGCATCAGCACGTACAGTGCCGGCGCCTGGTCGTTCTCGCGCAGCAGGGTCGGCGCAGCGGCGTCCGCGAGGTGCACCTCGACGGTGTCGCCTTCGATCTGGTCGAGGATGTCGAGCAGATAACGGGCGTTGAACCCGATCTCGAAGCGGTCGGCGCCATAGTCGCCAGGGACTTCCTCGGCGGCGGTGCCGTTTTCAGGGCTCGTCACGGAAAGCGTGACTCGGTCCCGCTCCAGCGCCATTTTGACGGCGCGGGTCTTCTCGCTGGCAATCGTCGCCACCCGGTCCACCCCTTCCTCGAAGCTTCGGGGGTCGATCCGGAGGAGCTTGTCGTTGGCCGTCGGGATGACGCGGCTGTAATCCGGGAAGGTGCCGTCGATCAGCTTCGAGGTCAGGATCGCCGTTCCGAGGCCGAAGCGGATCTTGGACTCCGAGAGGGTGATCTGAACCGATCCATCGAGTTCTTCCAACAGCTTCCTGAGCTCGGCTACGCATTTTCGCGGGATGATGATGTCGGGCATGCCTTCGGCGCCCTCGGGGCGTGGCACCGTCACGCGCGCAAGACGATGCCCGTCGGTTGCCGCTGCCTTCAGCACCGGCAGCCCGTCATTGGAAACGTGAAGGAAGATGCCGTTCAAATAATAGCGCGTTTCTTCGGTGGAAATGGCGAAGCGGGTCTTGTCGATGATCTGGCGGAGCGTCGCAGCCGGAAGCTCGAATTGGGTGGGAAGCTCCCCTTCCGAAATCACCGGAAAGTCATCGCGCGGCAGCGTGGCGAGATTGAAGCGGGCGCGCCCCGCATTGACCTGCATCTTGCCCTCGGCGGCTGCCAGTTCAACCTGGCTGCCCTCGGGGAGCTTGCGGGCAATGTCGAACAAGGTGTGCGCGGAGACGGTGGTTGCGCCGGGTTGTGTCACATCGGCTGAGACGGTTTCGTTGATCTGGAGATCAAGGTCGGTGGCCATCAGGCGAATGCCCCCTTCCTCGCTCGCTTCGATGAGCACGTTCGAAAGAATGGGGATCGTGTTCCTGCGCTCAACCACAGATTGGACGTGGCCGAGGCTCTTGAGGAGCGTAGCCCGTTCGATCGTCGCCTTCATTGGGTCCCCCGAAAGTGGTACTTTGGTGGAGTTGTAGAGCGGGTTACTCCGCGCGGCTAGGGGGTAGTGCCGTGCCATGAAAAAAGGGCCGGAGCGCATCGCTCCGGCCCTGTTTCTCCGTGGAACGGCAAAGCAGCTTTAAAAGCGCCTGCTGCTCAGCCGCGTCGCAGGAGCCGTTAGAAGCGGAACCCGAGGCCAACCAGCACCTGGTGACGGTCCACGTCGATGTCGGTATCGAAATCTTCCGATCGGAAGTTGTCGAGATCGAAGTCGTCGCTGAAGTCGAGGTTGTTGTAGTTCGAATAGCGATATTCGATCTTGCCGAAGGCGTTCGGGCCGAACAGCTGTTCGATGCCGGCACCGATCCGGTAGCCATCGATGTTGCTGTCGAATTCGAAGCGCTGATTGCTGCCCTCGGTGTTCGCTTCGATGCTGGTGTTGGTATAGCCAGCCTTGGCGTAGACGAGCGTGGTCGGGGTGGCAACGAAGCCGAGGCGACCGCCGACATAGAGATCGCGGCCGGTTTCTACGCTGGAGGTGAAGTTGATCCCATTGATCGTCTCGTCATTCTCCTGCTCGCCGGTCGATTCCGTGAACTCGCCCTCGACACCGGCAACGAAGCCGCCAAGGTCGAAATCGTAGCCCGCGCCCACGCCGAACACGGCGCCTTCGATCGACTCGTCGCGCTGATCGTCATTGTCGATGCCTTCTTCGGGATCCTCACCGGTCCCGAGCTGGCCGTAGCCGAGCAGACCTTCGACCCGGAACCCGGTGAAGGGAGAGGCCTCGCCGGCCGGCTGTGCCAGCGCAGGCGCGGCAAAGCTGCCCGCCAGAAGGGCGGCCAGAACATATTTACGCATATTTTTAGCTCCGTTGTTTTTGTCTATCCCGGACGGGAACGGCAGGCCCAAGCGCCTCACTCGAGTAGAAGTTGCATGAATGTCAGATAAACGCCTTTTCCTGTTGCAAAATTACAACAAAACGTTGATCAAACTTCCGGCATGCGCGCATTCCTTGTCTTCCTGATGCTGGCTGGACTGTCGCCTCCCGTGCTGGCGCAGCGGCAATCGCTTGGGATTTTCTCGCAATGGGGCGCCTTTCGCGAGGCAAATCCACGCCGGTGCTTTGCGATCGCAGAGCCGTTTCGTGGCCCACGTGCCGAGGGATGGAAGCCATTCGCTTCGGTCGGCTACTGGCCGGGGCGCGCCAGCGGGGGGCAGCTCCACATTCGGCTCAGCCGCCAGAAGCGGCCGCAGTCGGCGGTGCTCCTTCGGATCGACGGCCGCACTTTCCAGCTGGTCGGGGCCGGCAACAATGCCTGGGCCCCGGACGGACGCGCCGACGCAGAAATCGTCTCCGCGATGCGCACCGGCATCGACATGATCGTGGAAACCCGGTCGGTGACGGGAGCGCTGGTGCGGGATCAATATCCGCTCCGCGGCGCCGCCACCGCCATCGACGCCGCCGCCATCAGCTGTGCCCGCCGGGGCTGATGCCGCGCCGCTTCTTTATCGCGCGTCATGGTGAAACCGTGTTCAATGCGGCTCGGCGGATGCAGGGCGATGCCCTCCACACGCCGCTCACCCGGGTCGGCTTTACGCAGGCGGACCGAATTGGGCGATCTCTCCGCACCCGCCTCGGGTCAACGCCTGACCTCGAGCTCTGGGCGTCCCCGAGCGGCCGCACGCTTCAGACACTCGCAGTCGTTGCAGAGCATCTGGAGCTCGACTGGCAGGGCGCCCGCACCGACAACCGTCTCTCCGAGATGGACATGGGCGCCTGGGGTGGGCGCTACTATGACGACATCTTCGCCGAGGTGGGCCAGTTCGTCGACCGATCAAGCGCGATCTTCACGCTCCAGCCACCCGGCGGGGAGTGGTATGACGACATTGCGGCACGCCTGCAGGCATGGCTCCACGAGGAGGCCTCAGCGGCCCGGGATCGGTTGGTGATCATGCACGGGATATCCTCGCGCGTGCTGCGGGGCCTCCTCACCGGCGCGCCGCAGCGCCTCGATTGCCGCGCACCAATCGCCGAGGCTTTGCCACAAGGATCGGTGGTCTTGATCGAAGACGGCGTTGAAACTCTGGTCCACCTGGGAAGCGGCGGCCATGGCGCCAGCGCGGCCTCTGCGACGAACTAGCAAAATCGCCGCCTGCGCACTAGATAAGACCCATATGACATCCTTGATGACCATCCCCGGGCATGTCGACCCGGTTCCCGTTCCGCGCCCCCAGGTGGTGAGCGATGACGCACGCGTTGCGCTTGTCGGCCTTTCCCGCGACGCGATCCGCGACGCGCTGATCGAGGCTGACATGGACGCAAAGCAGGCGAAGCTGCGCGCCAAGCAGCTCTGGCACCAGATCTACAATCGCGGCGCAACCGAGTTCGACGCGATGAGCGACATCGCCAAGCCCCAGCGCGCCTGGCTGGCCGAGCGGTTCAAGATCGGTCGCCCCAACGTCGTCGTCCAGCAGGTTTCCACCGACGGCACTCGCAAATGGCTGCTGAAGACCGATGACGGCCATGATTTCGAAATGGTCTTCATTCCCGATGCCGATCGCGGAACGCTTTGCGTATCGAGCCAAGTTGGCTGCACTCTCAATTGCCGCTTCTGCCACACCGGCACGATGCGCCTGGTGCGTAACCTCACCGCTGGCGAGATCGTCGGCCAAGTCATGCTTGCCCGGGACGCGCTTGCCGAATGGCCTTCGCAGCCGGAGGGACGTCTCCTCTCGAACATCGTGATGATGGGCATGGGAGAGCCACTCTACAACTTCAACAATGTCCGGGACGCGCTGAGGATCGTCATGGACGGCGACGGGCTCGCGCTTTCCAAGCGCCGGATCACCCTTTCGACGTCCGGCGTGGTTCCGATGATGGAAAAGGCCGGCGAGGAAATCGGCGTCAACCTCGCAGTTTCACTTCACGCGGTGACCAAGGAGATCCGCGACGAAATCGTGCCCTTGAACCGCAAGTACGGCATTGAGGAACTGCTCCAGGCCTGCGCGGAGTATCCCGGTGCGAACAACGCTCGGCGCATCACCTTCGAATATGTCATGCTGAAGGACAAGAACGACAGCGACGAGGATGCGCGCGAGCTTGTCCGGCTCATTCGAAAGTACAAGCTCCCTGCCAAGGTGAACCTCATTCCGTTCAACCCCTGGCCGGGCGCGCCTTACGAATGTTCGTCTGACGAGCGCGTGCAACGCTTCTCCGACATCATCTTCGAAGCGGGGATCAGCGCGCCCGTCCGCCGCCCGCGCGGCCGCGACATCATGGCCGCGTGCGGACAGCTGAAATCCGCAGCCGAGAAAAAGAGCAGGGCCGAGCTTGACCGCCTGGCGGAAGAGAAGCTTGCCGCGCTCGCTTGAACTTCGTTGCCCTGACGGGGCAACGCAATTTGAACTTTGCTGATGCAGGCCCGGAGCGCTAGACAATAAGCGCCCTGGAGAGCGTGTAGCTTATGGCCTCGATTTCCCCAAAGCCCGTGTACCGTGAGGCCCAGGTCGGCATGGGGGAGATGATCCGCGGTTTCGACTGGAGCCTGACGCCGATCGGATCCTCGGCTTCCTGGCCTCAAAGCTTGCGCTTCGCGCTCGATCTTTGCGAGCGCTCCCCCGTTGCCACGGCCGTTTACTGGGGTGAGGACTATTGTTTGTTCTACAATGATGCCTGGGCGCCGGTGCTCGGCGACCGGCATCCACAGGCGCTCGGCCGTCCTGCGGCCGAAGTGTGGGGGCCGCTGTGGACGTTATCCGTGCGCAGTTCGAGCAGGTCGCCGCAACGGGCAGGGGATTGTCGATCTACGATCAGATGCTGCCGGTGACCAGGCACGGCATCGAAGAAGAAGCTTATTGGAACTACAGCCTTGCGCCGATCCTCGGCGAGGACGGCCGGGTCAAAGGCATTCTCAACCAGGGCACCGAAAGTACGAAGGCGCTGCTTGCGGAGCGGCGGCTTTCTTTTCAGGTTCAACTTGCCGATCGGCTGCGCGGCATCAACGACCCCGAAGGAGCCAAGCGAGCGGCGATAGAGCTCCTTGGTGAGCATCTCGGCGCCGCGCGGGTCGGCTATGCCGAAGTCGACGAGGCGCAGGGGACTTTTTCGGTATGGAGCGACTGGACGCGGGACGCGACCATCGCCAGTCTCGCCGGCCAGAGCGGCCAGATCAAGGAAATGGGACCCGAAGCCCTTACCTTCCTGCGCAGCGGCGAGGTGCTCGCCTTGCCGGATATTCGCGAGGTCCCCGGCCCTCCGGCCAGGACGGCCGCCTGGGAGGCTATCGGCGTTCGGGCGCTGATCACGGTGCCGCTCGTGCGGGACGGCGGCCTCAGGGCACTGCTTTACGTCCACGAACCCAAACCGCGCAATTGGCGGCGCTCCGAGGCCGCGATCGCACGCGACGTTGCCGAGCGCACCTGGGCTGCGGTGGAGCGGGTGCAGGCCGAGCAGTCACTCCGGGAGAGTGAGGACCACTACCGTCACAGCGTCGAACTCAATCCGCAGGTCACCTGGACCGCGCTTGCCGACGGCCAGCTGAACCGCGTTTCGAGGCGGTGGGAAGACTGGACCGGAACCAGCGGCCTTGGCGAAAGCTGGGCGGAAGGGCTTCACCCGGACGACCGAGATCGAACCTTCGCGGCTTGGCGGCACAGCGTCGCGACCGGAGAAGCTTACGACATCGAGCACCGAGTGAAGTTCCGCGATGGGGGTTATCGCTGGGCCCGTTCCCGCGCCTTCCCCCGCCACGCCGCGGGGGGCGCGATCTGCCTTTGGTACGGTTCCACCGAAGACATTCACGAGCGCAAGGTGGCGGAGGAGCGGCAGCGCCTTCTTCTCCATGAACTCAATCACCGCGTGAAGAACACGCTCGCGACGGTGCAGGCGATCGCCTTTCAGACTTTGAAGGGCGATATACCAGTCGCCGAGGGGCGAGCACGGTTCGAAGCCCGGCTTCTTGCCCTCTCCCGAGCGCACAACCTCCTCACCGGCCAGAACTGGGAAGGCGCCTCGCTCGAGCAGGTGGTGCGCGACGCAACGGACTATCGCGCGCGCGAGCGGCTCGAAATAAGGGGAGATCCGCTTTGGCTCGCGCCCCGTGCAGCGCCGGCAATGGCGCTTGCCTTGCATGAGCTCGGCACCAATGCTGCGAAATACGGCGCTCTCTCTGCAGAGGTAGGTACGGTCTCGATCGGCTGGGCTGTGAAAGCTGGTACGATTCGTATCATCTGGAAGGAACGGCACGGCCCCGCCGTGGTGCAGCCCGATCGACGTGGCTTTGGATCTCGGCTCATCGAAAAAGGCCTGGCGGCCGATCTCGGCGGCTCGGCGCAGCTGATCTTCGAGCCGGACGGCCTGCGCTGCATCATCGAGGCGTCATGTGCCGCCGTTCAGGCGCGAGAGGCAAGCTTTGACTGAGCGGCCGCTCCGGATCCTCGTCGTCGAGGATGAAATGCTCGTGGCGATGAATATCGAGGATATGCTGCTCGATCTCGGCCACGAAGTGGCGGGGCTGGCAAGCCGGCTCGGACCCGCTTTGTCGCTCGCCCGCGAAGGCTCCTTCGATCTCGCGATGCTCGACGTCAACCTGGCGGGCGAGGCGAGCTTTCCAGTCGCCGATGCGCTCCGGGAGCGCGGCATCCCGTTTCTGTTCGCAACCGGCTACGGCGCGCAGGGAATAGCCGAGGAATACCGCTCAGCCCCCGTTCTCCAGAAACCCTTCCGCGCCCGCGACCTCGAAGACGCGCTACGCGAGGCCCAGGTTCGGGCCTGAACTGCCGCCGCCGATCGGGAGCTGCAGCGTAAAGATCCGGGACTGAGGCTTCGCCCCCGCTTTTTTCGGGTTGATCTTTCGCCGTCTTCGGAGAAGTCACCGTGCTGACCTTCCCAAGCAGAGCCGAAAATGTCCCCGATCGCCACCCGCCACAGCGAAGGCGCGCATTCCGCCGGGTTTTGGGAACAACCGCTCTTCCTGGCGGCCCTGGTGTTCCTGTCCGCTTTGCCGCTGTCATGGCCGGAGATCCCACCGCTCGTGGACCTGCCGGGGCACATGGGCCGCTACCGTGTGCAGTTGGAGCTTGCGCAATCTCCGGATCTCCAGCTGTTCTATGACTTCCGCTGGGCCTTGATCGGCAATCTCGGCGTCGATCTCCTGGTCGTGCCGCTCGCGAAACTTTTCGGCCTAGAGCTCGCAGTGAAGCTCATTGTACTCGCGATCCCGCCGATCACCGTCGCCAGCTTCCTTTGGGTGGCCCGTGAAGTCGCCGGACGGGTTCCTCCGACCGCGCTGTTCGCCCTTCCTCTCGCTTATGGCTACCCTTTTATGTTCGGCTTCGTGAACTTCGCGCTCTCGATGGCCTTTGCCTTTCTGGCGTTTGCCTTGTGGCTGAGGCTCGCACGGTTCGGCAGGCTTCGGCTTCGAACCCTCCTGTTCGTGCCCATTTCGGTTCTCATCTGGATTACCCATACGTTCGGCTGGGGAACCCTTGGGGTGATGGCCTTCTCGGCCGAACTCGTCCGCCAGGTCGATCGCAAGCAGCCGTTGCTGCGGGCCGGCTTCCACGCTGCGCTTCACTGCCTCGCGCTGGCGCCACCCCTCCTCCTGATGTTGCTGTGGCGCGGCGGAGGCCACGCTGCCGGTCAGACGACCGATTGGTTCAACTGGAACCGGAAGCTGGACTGGCTGCTGATGGCGCTGCGCGATCGGTGGGAGCTGTTCGATCTGGCTGCACTGGGCGTGATCGCGCTTATCCTCCTCTTCGCCCTGTTGCACCGCAAGCTCGAATATTCGCGCAATCTTGCCGCATCCGCGATCTTTCTCGCGATCGTTTTCGCGCTGCTTCCGCGCATCGTGTTCGGCTCCGCTTACGCCGACATGCGGTTGGTTCCTTATCTGATCGCGGTCGCTGTTATCGGAATTCGGTTGCGGCAGGGCGCCACGCGCCGACTGGCACAGACGCTGGCGATCGGTGGGGTGGCATTCTTTTTGGTGCGGACGGCAGCCACAACGGTGAGCTTCCGGATGGAAGACCGCAGCTATGACCGGGAAGTTGCAGCGCTCGACCATGTCCCTGTCGGCGCGAAGCTCGTGAGCTTCGTGGGGGAGAGCTGCCGGGCACCGTGGGCGATGTCCCGGCTTCGTCACCTTCCAGCCATCGCGCTCGTCCGCAAACGCGCTTTTTCGAACGACCAATGGGTGATGGCGGGGGCTCAGCTGCTGCGCGTCCGCTACCGCCAAGGCTGGCCCTTCACTCAGGATCCCTCGCAAATCGTCACTTCGAGCAGATGCCCCGGTGAGATTTGGCGGCCGATCAACCAGGCGCTTGCGCAATTCCCGCGCGCCGGCTTCGATTATGTCTGGCTGATCAGCCCGCCGCCTTATGATCCGCGTCTCGCGCGCGGACTTCGCCCGGTCTGGCAAAGCGGCGGGAGCGTGCTTTTTCGAGTGGAGCGCGGGAAAGACTGATCAGGAAAGAACCGCGACCAGCGAAACCCCTGCAGGCAGCGGCACCCGCCCGACCAAATGTCGTTCCAGGCTGAAGATCCGCCCGAGGACAGCGTTGACCGGCGCCGCAGGCATCCGATCGTCGCTCTCCTTCTTGCCGGTCAGCTTGCCGGCGATCCGGGCCGCCGCCGCAACCGGGAACAACAGGCTGTTGAAATAGGTGATCGTCTCAGCCTTGAGCCGAGCCTCCTCGATCACGCGGGCGAGCCTGCGCTTGGAGTAGCGGCGATGGTGATGATGGGCCTCGTCATGTGCGCTCCACATCCACTGGTTTGCCGGTACCGTGAGCAGAATGCGGCCACCGGGAGCGAGCTTATGCTTGATGCTGGCGAGCGAGGCGCGATCCTCTTCGATATGCTCGAGCACATCGAGAAGCGCGATCAGGTGATAGTGCCCATCGGGAATGCCGGGAAGCGCAGGAAGCGGCGCCGTGCCCACCTCCCGCCCAAGGCGTCGGCTGGCGAGCGCCCGCGCGCCCTCGTCGACCTCGATCGCGTCGACGTGGCCAAAGCGGCTCAACATATCAAAATTATGTCCCGTGCCGCAGCCGATCTCGAGAATCCGGGCGTGGGAGGGCAGGGGAACCTCGCGCTCGATGAGATCGGAAAGGATGCGGCGCCTGGAGACGAACCACCAATGGCGGCTGTCGAGCTCCGCCATGCGCTCATAGATAACCCGTTCCATCAGCGAACTTCCTCACTGCCGGCACGATGGTCGAAGCCGAGCTTTTCGCGGATCACGTAGATGGGACGCTGCTTTGTCTCGATAAGAATGCGGCCGACATATTCGCCGAGAACGCCGAGCGATATGAGCTGCAGGCCCCCGAAGAACAGGGTCGCCACCATGAGCGAGGCGTATCCCGGCACATCAATGCCGAACAAGCTTGTGCGGATAACCAGGAAGATCGCGTAGATAAGCGCCAACAGCGCGATCACGACGCCGATATAGCTCCAGATGCGAAGCGGCATGGTCGAAGCGGAGGTGATCCCATCGATCGCAAGCGTCCATAGCTTCCAATAGCGGAACTTGGTGCTGCCGACCTGACGCGGGACTCGATCATATTCCACGGCGGTTTGCCGGAAGCCGCCCCAGGCGAACAAGCCTTTCATGAACCGGTTCCGCTCCGGCATTCGCCGGATCACCTCGACGACCGAGCGGTCCAGCAGCCGGAAATCGCCGGCATGTTCGGGTATCTTGTCGTCCGACAAGTAGTTGTGCGCACGATAGTATAGATCAGCGGTGAGCCGCTTGGGCAGGCTGTCGGTGCTGCGATTGCGGCGGACGCCGTAAACCACCTCAAAGCCCTCACGCCACTTTTCGAGCATTTGGCCGATCACTTCCGGCGGGTCTTGAAGGTCGACGTCCATCGGCACCACCGCCTGGCCTGCGGCATGGTCGAGGCCGGCCGAAAGCGCAGCTTCCTTGCCGAAATTGCGAGACAGCGAGAGCGCCCGGACACGCCCCTCACGGTTATGCGCGACGTGAATGGCCGCAAGCGTCGCATCCTCGCTGCCATCGTCGACGAAGAGGATTTCCCAAGATCCGTCCGGCAGCAGCCCCTCGAGGATCGGTGACACTCGGGCGACGAACGGCGCGATTGCCTGCTCCTCGTCCTTCACAGGCACGACAATGGACAGCTCGGTGTGCTGACGACTGCTCATCGCGCTCGCTCTGCCGCAGATCGCGGCGGTATTTGTTGACTGCGCCGGTTCCATCTCAGCCGAACACCCACTTCCGATTGAGCATGAACACTACAAGCGGCGTGACGCCCAGCACCAGCGGATAAGGTGCCCACAACGGCAGCATCAAGTGACGCACCAACAGCCATACCCAGAGCTGATTGAGCGCGAAGCTGACCAGCGAGACGACAAGGAAGCGCCCGCCGGTCCGCGCGAGATTGTCTCGCCGGCCGTGGCCCCGAAAGCTCCAGCGGCTGTGAACGAAATAACCAACCAGGACAGCGGCCGCAAACCCGACTGCCCATGCGAGATTGGGATCCATGCCGTGCGCGGCAAGCACCCAGTAAACGCCGATGTTGACGACGCTGGCGAGCCCCCCTGTCAGCGCATAGCGGACCAGCTGGCCCAGCAACGCCTCATGCTCCCTCCACCGACCGATCGTCTTCACGCGCCCTGCTTGCTCTTTGTGCACTGCAGCGACTAATGCCGCACGACCGAATTGGGAAGGGTCAAGCGCGGCGATGGCGGGGGCGGGGTCAGACTTCTACACCAGGCACTGGCGCCTCCTCGTGGCTTTGGCGTGGGTTCTTACGTCCGCGGTGCTCCTCTACAACCGCTGGGGCGCTGTCAGCTGGTTCGCGCTCGGCGACACCGACGACAATATGCGGATCATGCAGGTCCGGGCGCTCCTCGCCGGACAGGACTGGTATGACATGCGCCAGTACCGGCTGGATCCGCCTGGAGGTGCGAACATCCACTGGTCGCGCATCGTCGATCTGCCGCTTGCCGGCATGATGCTCCTGTTCCGCCCGCTTGCCGGTGGTCCTTTGGCAGAAAGGATCGCGGTTGCGGTCGCGCCGTTCCTGCCAATGGCGATCGCCATGGCTGCCATTGCGGTCACCAGCCGGCGGCTGCTCTCGCCCAAGGCTTTCGCGCTTGCCTTGGCTTTACTCCTGTGCGCCCATTCCGCTCGCGGCATGTGGGCACCGCTTCGGATCGACCATCACGGCTGGCAGCTGGCCATGCTGGCCCTCGCCGTCGCTGCGCTGGCCGATCCGAGGAAGGCGCGGGGCGGCCTGACCCTGGGCCTTGCGACGGCGGTTTCGCTGACGATCGGCCTCGAGATGCTCGTTTTCCTGGCGCTCGCGGGCGCTGCGGTCGCCTTGATGTGGGTGTACGACGAAAAGCAGGGGCGAAGGCTCGTGAGCTACGGCGCGAGCCTCGCCGGCGGTTGCGCCCTCGGCTATCTGCTCTTCGCCTCGTACGACAATCGCCTTGCCGTCTGCGATGCGCTTTCGCCGGTGTGGCTGTCGGGGATGGTCGCGGCAGGCGCCGTCGCGGTGCTTCTGCCTCTCTTGCCGCTGAGGAGCCACCTTGCCCGCCTTGCCGCAGGGGCCGCTTTGGCTGGGCTTATCGTGGTCGGCTTTGCCCTTGCATGGCCACACTGCCTCGGCCGGCTCGAAGGTGTCTCGCCGGAGCTTCAGGATCTGTGGCTTGAAAACGTTCGAGAAGCGCGGCCCATCTATAGCCATAATCTGCGAACCATCGTTGCCGTGGTCTCACTCCCGATCGCCGGCCTCGTGGGCTACGCCGTGATGCTGTGGCGGTTGCGTAGCGATGCGGGGGCACTGAAACCCTGGGCGGCGCTTGGCACGATCGCTTTGGCGGCGGCAGCGATGCTTTTATGGCAGAGCCGCGCCGGGGCGGCCGCACAGTTGCTCGCCGTTCCCGGCGCAACCGCGCTCGGCTGGCTGCTTATCTCCGCGATCCTTGGCCTGCGGCTGATGGCGCTGCGGGTGATTGGGGTGGTCGGCACATTCGTGCTGGTCTCGGGGCTGGCCGCCCAGAACCTTGCTCAGCTTGTGCCTGAAAAGCAGCCAAAGCGCACCCAGCTTGTCAATCGGGCGAACGGCACTTGTCCCACGCTGGCAGCGCTGAAGCCCGTCGCGCAGCAGCCGCAAGGCTATGTCCTGACGTTCCTCGATCTGAATCCCAGGCTTATTGCCGTCACCCACCATGAGGGGGTCGCCGGCCCTTATCACCGCAACCAGGCGGCGATCATCGAGCTGATGAAAACGTGGCGGGGATCGGCAGAAAATGCGCGGCGCACCGTTGCCCGCCGCGGCATCGACTACGTCCTCATTTGCCCAAGCCTTTCCGAATCAACGATCTACAGTGCCGAAGCGCCGAACGGCTTTTATGCGCAGCTTGCCAAGGGCGAGGTGCCGGCCTGGTTGGAGCCGATCCCGCTTCCCGCGGACTCGCCCTACAAGATGTGGCGCGTCAGGCGCTGAGCTGAAAGCTGACGGTGATCCCGTCGATCACGAACTGAGCGGCAAGCGCGCCGAGGATCACGCCGAGGATCCGCGTGATCATCGCTTCCATCTTGTGACCGATGAGGCGCATCAGCGGCCCGGCGGCGAGCAAGGCTATGAGCGTCAGAACGAGAATCGCGCCAAGCGCGCCGAGCACCACCAGTGACCGCTCCAGGCCTTCGCTCCGCGCCATCAGCAGCATGATCGAGGCGATCGAACCGGGCCCGGCGATCATTGGGATCGCCATCGGGAAGACGGAAATGTCCTCGACTTCGGGCGTTGCGTTCACCTCGTTGGCTCGGTTCTCGCGCCGCTGCGTGCGGCGTTCGAAAACCATATCGACGGCGATCATGAACAGCATGATGCCGCCCGCGATCCGGAAGGCGGCAAGGCTGATGCCGAGCGCTTCGAGCAGATCTTCTCCGAACAGTCCGAAGAAAAGAAGGATGGCTGATGCAACGGTGACGGAGCGAACCGCCAGCACGCGCCGCTGGGCGGGCGTGCACCCGCGGGTGAGGCTGGCAAAGATCGGCGCGCATCCCGGCGGATCGATAACCACAAAGAAGGTGGCGAAGGCCGCGAGGAACAGCTCGGTCATCGCCATTGCTCTTGGTGCCGCCGCGTGGCGTTGAAGCGCGTGCCACCGGGCCGGGGCGCTGCGAAGGCGCCAACGCTCACAGCTCCTCCGGGGCGCGCAGCCCTGCACGCGCGTGCGCTGCGACCAGCGTGTTGCGCAGCAGGACCGCAATGGTCATCGGTCCGACGCCCCCCGGAACCGGAGTGATCGCGCCCGCGATGGCCCTTGCGCTTTCGAAGTCCACGTCGCCGACCAGCCGCGTCTTTCCTTCTTCCTCGGCCGGCACTCGGTTGATCCCGACATCGATCACCGTGGCGCCCGGCTTCAGCCAGTCGCCCTTCACCATTCGCGCCCGCCCGACCGCCGCCACGACGATGTCTGCGCGCCGGACCACGGCAGGGAGGTCGCGAGTGCGGCTATGAGCAATGGTCACCGTGCAATTCTCCTGGAGGAGGAGTTGCGCCATCGGCTTGCCGACGATGTTCGAACGGCCGATCACGACCGCATCCTGGCCGGAAAGGTCGCCGATCCTGTCCTTGAGCATCAAGAGGCAGCCGAGGGGAGTGCACGGGACGAGCGCCTCCTCGCCGACCGCCAGCTTGCCTGCGTTGGCGACGTGGAATCCGTCGACATCCTTGTCGGGGTCAATGGCCGCAATTACGGCCTTTTCATCCACCCCGGTCGGGAGCGGAAGCTGCACCAGGATGCCGTCCACACGATCGTCGGCGTTGAGTTGCTGAACGAGCGCGATGAGGTCATCCTGGCTCGCGGTGCCGGCAAGCCTGTGCTCGAAGCTTTCCATGCCGGCCGCGACCGTTGCTTTGCCTTTGGAGCGAACATAAACCTCGCTCGCTGGATCCTGCCCCACGAGCACAACGGCCAGGCCTGGCTTGCGCCCGGCAGCCGCGACAAAGCGGGCAACCGCCTCGGCAACGGTTCCGCGGAGGCGGTCGGCGAAAGCTTTGCCGTCTATGATCTCAGCGCTCACGCCACTCCTGATGTGACGAGATCGCGCGCGAGCCCGCCAAGCAGCATCTGCAAGGCAATGATGATGAGCAATGCGACCAGCGGCGAGAAGTCGATCCCGCCGAAGTCGGGAAGCACCCGGCGGATCGGCCGGTAAAGCGGTTCGGTGATGCGATCGAGCGCGTAAAGGAACGAGCGCATGAAGTCGTTGCTCGTGTTGATCACGTTGAACGCGACGAGCCAGCTCAGGATCGCCTGGATGATGATGATCCACCTCAAGACGTCGAGCAGCAGATCGACAATACCGAACAAGGCAAGCAGCATAGTTTCTCCCCGGACCGCCCGCCCATGTAGGGGAGACCCACGGCAGGAGCAATGCCGGGCGCAAGGTGCCCGGCCCCGCAAGTGTCGGCCCTCGAGCAGGTGCAGGTGCCAGCCTCGTACCGCCCCGTCTGTCCTGGCCCGCGAACGGCCCGGAACGGAAGCCGGCGAGCGCGGTTGGACGCGGAGCGACAGACAGGGGGTGCGAGGATGAAGGGTTACGTCGAAAACATCGAACAGGCGACGCTCGCCAACGACGATTTCCGGCGTGTCCTTTATACCGGCAGAAATCTTCAGCTCGTGCTGATGACGCTCCAGCCGGGCGATGAGATCGGCGAGGAGGTCCACGAGGATATCGATCAGTTCTTCCGCGTCGAGGAAGGACGCGGCACGATCTA
>JALYNE010000023.1 GCA_030773375.1 Pseudomonadota bacterium | reverse complement strand
CAGCATGCGCGCAAGATAGTAAAGGGAGGCCTGCGGGTCTGATCCGCGCATCGCTTTGTGGAGCGCCGAGATGAGGTTGTAATGGCCCTCCCGATCCTTGTCATAAACGGCCATGCGGCGGTGGAGCAGGCCTGAGAGCGCCGCCGGGTCGAGCGGCTCGGGAATATCGATCGCGAAGAGCGTCTCGGCCTGATTCAGCAGGAAGCGTCCGTCACCATCTGCGGTCGCGATCAGGGCGTCGCGCGCTTCGGCGGTGAGGGGCAGGGGGCGGCCGACCAAGGCTTCGGCGCGATCGAGGAGCTTGGCCAAAGCGGCAGCGCCCAAACGATTGAGGATCAGCACCTGCGCGCGCGAAAGCAAAGCGGCATTGAGTTCAAAGGATGGGTTTTCGGTCGTGGCTCCAACCAGCACCACGGTGCCGTCCTCTACATAAGGCAGGAAGCCGTCCTGCTGCGCGCGGTTGAAGCGATGGATTTCGTCCACGAACAGAAGCGTTTGCCGTCCCGTTCGCGCATAGTCCCGCGCCTCCGCGAACAGCTTTTTCAGGTCGGCAACCCCCGAGAATACCGCCGAGATCGACACGAAGCGCATGCCCACCGCGTCAGCGAGCAGCCGCGCTATGGTCGTCTTGCCCGTTCCCGGGGGCCCCCAAAGGACGAGGGACGCAAGCTTTCCAGCCGCCACCATGCGGCCGATGGCACCCTCGGGTCCGGTGAGATGCTCCTGCCCCACCACATCCTCGAGCCGACCCGGGCGCAGGCGGTCGGCGAGCGGCGCGTTCTCAGGGGGCTGCGAGCTTCGCTGAGGCGGTGCGCTGCCGAAGAGATCGCTCACGCGCAGGAATGCCAGGGCATCAGGGTATCGAGCTTGCCGGCATGCGGCTGCCCGCGGCGCGCTGCCGGATCGTCCGGATGTAGCCGTCGACCAGCGCCTGGTTCACTTGATCCCAGCCGTAGCGGCGACTGACCTCGAGCCCAGCCTGTCCGGCTTTTCGCCGCGCACCGCCATCCTGGCAGTAAAGCGCAAGCGCGTCCGCGAAGCCGTCGATCGCCCCTGCGCGGATGAGGCGGCCGGTCACGCCGTCGGTGACGAGGCTCTGGCTCCCGGTTGCAATGGCGGCGACCACGGGAAGTGCGCAGGCCATTGCTTCAAGCGTTACATTGCCGAACGTCTCGGTGACCGACGGGTTGAACAGCATCTCCATCGAGGCGACTGCGCGCCCGAGATCGGGGCCTGCCTGAAAGCCGGCGAGGATCGCGTTCGGGAGCCGCTTCTCGAACCAGTCGCGCGCCGGGCCGTGCCCCACCACCAGCACGTTGTGCCGGATTTGACGCCGCTCCAGCTGATCGATCGTGTCGGAAAAGACGTCGAGGCCTTTTTCCATGACCAGCCGGCCGATGAAACCAATCACAGGCACGTCGTCCTCGATGCCCATGCCGCGCCGCCAGTCTAAGTCGCGCCGGCCGGGATTGAAGATTTCGGTGTCGATGCCGCGCGTCCAGATGCCGACATTGTAGTTCATGCGCTGCTCCCGGAGCAGCTGTGCCATCGAGTCCGAAGGCGCGAAGATCGCGTCGCAGCGGCGGTAGAAGCGCCGGAGGGCGGCAACCACGAGCGGTTCCATAAAGGCGAGGCCATAATAGCGCAGATAGGTCTCGAAGCGCGTGTGAACGGACGCAATCACCGGAACGTCCGTCTTTCGCGCGAGCGTCACTGCCCGGTGGCCGAGGATCTCCGGGCTTGCCACATGGAAGATGTTGGGCCGGAACGCTTTGATGTCACGCTTCACCCGCGGCGGGATCATCAGCGGCCAGCGATATTCGGGCCGCCGCGGCACCGGAAGCGCGGGAACGCTTACGACCTCCCCCATTGGCGGAAAAGCGGGCCTCTCGACGGTCGGCGAATAAACGCGCAGCGCCGCCCCCTGGCGCAGCAGATACTCGGCGAGCCGGTTCAGCGCCTGGTTCGCGCCGTCCCGCACATAATTGTAATTGCCGCTGAACATGGCAATGCGAAGGTCGCGCGCGTCCATGCCGGTCCCGATAGCGGCTCCAAACGGAAAGGCCAACCGAGCCCCCGAATTCTGGTCAGGGGGTGCACAGCCCCCGTCCGGCAGTTCAATCACTCTCCTGCTTGTTGCCGGGCGGCGGCAACCGCCGCATTCGCCTGATCCCTGCCAACATCGGGACGATCAGGAGCAGAAGCGCGAGGAGGGCGATCAGCGACTTCATCTCGTGTTCCTCAAAAAAGCGCCCCGCCGGAAGTCCGACGGGGCGCTTTGGTTTGCCTTGCCGAAGTTCTTACTTCTGCAGGTAGTCGCCGGCGTCGGCATCCGTTCCGTGGCCGGTCGGAGCCACCGCAGCGAGCGGATCGTCGCCGATCGCGGCTTCCGGGCCCTGGGCGAGCTCGGCCGCATGCTCTTCCTCAGCCGAGTTCGGCAGGTAAAGATGCTCCTGGATCGTCCGGTGCTGCGCACGGAGCGCCGCATCGCGGCTGGTGGCGGCAATCCGCACCCGCTGCATGCCCGCGCCCGTACCGGCCGGGATCAGCCGGCCGACGATCACATTCTCCTTGAGCCCATCCAGCGTATCGACCTTGCCCTGCACGGCAGCTTCGGTGAGCACCCGAGTCGTCTCCTGGAAGGAGGCGGCCGAGATGAAGCTGCGCGTCTGGAGCGACGCCTTGGTGATGCCGAGGAGCACTGGCTTGCCTTCGGCGAGCCGCTTCTTCTGGCCCTTCAGCTTGGCGTTGACCTCGTTCAGTTCCTGAAGGTCGATCTGCTCGCCGACAAGGAGGGTGCTGTCGCCGCTCTCGGTGATCTCAACCTTCTGCAGCATCTGGCGAACAATCACCTCGATGTGCTTGTCGTTGATCTTCACGCCCTGCAGACGATAGACCTCCTGGATTTCCGCGACGAGATATTCGGCCAATGCGACGACGCCGAGCACCTCGAGGATGTCGTGCGGATCCGGGCTGCCGCCGATCAGGTTGTCGCCGCGCTTGACGAAGTCGCCTTCCTGCACGTCGATGACCTTCGACTTCGGCACCAGATACTCGACTGGATCCGAACCGTCGTCCGGAATGATCGCGATCTTGCGCTTTGCCTTATAGTCCTTCCCGAAGGCAACGCGCCCCGAGACCTTCGCGATGATCGCATTCTCCTTGGGCTTGCGCGCCTCGAACAGCTCCGCCACCCGCGGCAGACCGCCGGTGATGTCGCGGGTCTTGGCGGCCTCGCGCGAGACGCGGGCGAGCACTTCGCCGGCCTGCACGCGCTGACCGTCCTCGACCGAAAGCATTGCACCGGGCGCCAGCATGTAGCGCGCAGCCTCGCCGCTCTCCTCATCGAGAAGGGTGACGCGCGGCCGGAGGTCCTCCTTCGAGCGCGCCGAGGCCCTGAACTCGGTGACGACACGCTGGGCGATGCCGGTCGCTTCGTCGGTCTGCTCCGTGAGCGTCTTGCCCTCGACCAGATCCTGGAACTTCACGACACCGCCCTTTTCGGTGATGACCGGCATCATGAACGGATCCCACTCGGCGATCCGGTCGCCCTTCGAAACGATATGGCCATCGTCGCACATCAGGTGCGCACCGTAAGGGATACGGTGTGAGGAGCGCTCGCGCCCGTCCAGGTCGACGATGGCCAGTTCGCCGTTGCGCGCCATGGCGACGCGGCGACCGCGGGCATCGACGATGGTCGGCAGGTCGCGCAGCACGATCGTGCCGTCGGCCACCGCCTCAAGGTTCGACGTCTCGTTGAGCTGCGCCGCACCGCCGATGTGGAAGGTCCGCATCGTCAGCTGCGTGCCGGGCTCGCCGATCGACTGGGCGGCGATAACACCGACCGCCTCGCCGATATTGACCGGGGTACCCCGGGCGAGATCACGCCCATAGCACTTGCCGCAAACACCCCGTTCGCTATCGCAGATCAGCGGCGAGCGGATCTTGACGGCCTGAATGCCCATCTCGTCGATCCGAGCGGCAGCGGCCTCGTCGATGAGCTCGCCTTCACGGGCAAGCACGTCGCCCGTCTTGTCATCGACGATGTCCTCAGCCGGCGTGCGGCCGAGAATGCGCTCGCCGAGCGAAGCAATGGTCGCGCCGCCTTGAACGATTGCGCGCATCTCAAGCGCGTTCTCGGTGCCGCAATCCTCCTCGACGATCACGCAATCCTGGCTCACGTCGACGAGACGGCGGGTGAGGTATCCCGAGTTCGCCGTCTTGAGCGCGGTGTCCGCGAGGCCCTTGCGGGCGCCGTGGGTGGAGTTGAAATATTCAAGGACGGTGAGACCTTCCTTGAAGTTGGAGATGATCGGCGTCTCGATGATCTCGCCCGAGGGCTTGGCCATCAGGCCGCGCATCCCGGCAAGCTGCTTCATCTGGGCCTGGCTGCCGCGAGCGCCCGAATGAGCCATCATGTAGATCGAGTTGATCGGCGCCATGCGGCCGGTCTCGTCCTTCGGCTGAGCCTTGATCTTGTCCATCATGGCGTTCGCCACCTGGTCGCCGCAGCGGCTCCAGGCGTCGATCACCTTGTTGTACTTCTCCTGCTGCGTGATGAGGCCGTCCTGATATTGCTGCTCGTAATCCTTCACGAGCGAGCGCGTCTCCTCGACAAGCTGCACCTTCTCCGGCGGGATGATCATGTCGTCCTTGCCGAAGCTGATCCCCGCACTGAACGCGTGGCGGAAGCCCAGGCCCATGATGGCATCGGCGAAGAGCACCGTCTCCTTCTGGCCGGTGTGGCGGTAGACGGTGTCGATGACGTCCCCGATCTCCTTCTTGGTGAGAAGGCGGTTCACGGTCTCGAACGGCACCTTGTGGCTCTTCGGGAGCGTTTCGCCGAGCAGCATGCGGCCCGGCGTGGTCTCGAAGCGCTTCATGTACGTCTTGCCCTGCTCGTCCGTTTGCGGAACCCGGCTGACGATCTTCGAGTGGAGCGTGACCGCACCGGCGTTCAACGCCTGGTGGACCTCCGCCATGTCGGACAGCATCGAGCCTTCGCCCGGCTCACCTTCGCGCTCCATCGACAGATAATAGAGCCCGAGCACCATGTCCTGCGAAGGAACGATGATCGGCTTGCCGTTGGCGGGCGACAGGATGTTGTTGGTCGACATCATCAGCACGCGCGCTTCGAGCTGAGCCTCGAGGCTGAGCGGAACGTGCACGGCCATCTGGTCGCCGTCGAAGTCCGCGTTGAAGGCGGCGCAGACCAGGGGGTGAAGCTGGATCGCCTTGCCCTCGATCAGCACAGGCTCGAATGCCTGAATGCCAAGCCGGTGGAGCGTCGGCGCGCGGTTGAGGAGCACCGGATGCTCGCGGATCACCTCATCGAGGATGTCCCAAACTTCCTTGCGCTCCTTTTCCACCCACTTCTTCGCTTGCTTCAGAGTCATCGACAGACCCTTGGCGTCGAGACGCGAGTAGATGAAGGGCTTGAACAGCTCGAGCGCCATCTTCTTGGGCAAGCCGCACTGGTGAAGCTTCAGCTCCGGGCCGGTGACGATCACCGAACGGCCCGAATAGTCGACGCGCTTGCCGAGCAGGTTCTGGCGGAAGCGGCCCTGCTTGCCCTTCAGCATGTCGGAGAGCGACTTCAGCGGACGCTTGTTGGCACCCGTGATGGTGCGGCCGCGGCGGCCGTTGTCGAACAAAGCGTCCACCGCCTCCTGCAGCATTCGCTTTTCGTTGCGGACGATGATGTCCGGCGCGCGCAGCTCCATCAGGCGCTTCAAGCGGTTGTTGCGGTTGATGACGCGGCGATAAAGATCGTTGAGGTCCGAGGTCGCGAAGCGTCCGCCGTCCAGCGGAACCAGCGGCCGCAGTTCCGGCGGAATGACCGGAACCACATCGAGGATCATCCACTCCGGACGATTGCCGGATTCGAGGAAGCTCTCGACCACCTTGAGGCGCTTGATGATCTTCTTGGGCTTCAGCTCCGACTTGGTCTCGGCGAGATCCTTCAAAAGCTGCTCGCGCTCGCCTTCAAGATCGAGATCCATCAGCATCTGCTTCACGGCTTCCGCGCCGATGCCGGCCGAAAAGGCGTCTTCGCCATGCTCGTCCTGTGCCTCGAGAAGCTCGTCCTCAGTGAGGAGCTGATACTTTTCGAGCGGGGTGAGGCCCGGCTCAATCACCACATAGGATTCGAAATAGAGGATCCGCTCGAGCTGCTTCAGCTGCATGTCGAGCAAGAGTCCGATGCGGCTCGGCAGCGACTTCAAAAACCAGATGTGCGCAACCGGCGCGGCAAGCTCGATATGGCCCATGCGCTCGCGGCGGACCTTCGAGACGGTCACTTCCACGCCGCACTTTTCGCAGACGATGCCTTTGTACTTCATCCGCTTGTACTTGCCGCACAGGCACTCATAGTCCTTGATCGGACCGAAGATGCGCGCGCAGAACAGGCCGTCACGCTCGGGCTTGAACGTCCGGTAGTTGATCGTCTCGGGCTTCTTGATCTCGCCGAAAGACCAGGAGCGGATCCGCTCCGGCGAGGCGATTCCGATCTGGATCTGGTCAAACGTATCGGGCTTGGCGATCGGGTTTGCGAAGTTCGTAAGTTCGTTCATGTGCGCCTGTCCTTCAAAACTTGTGCTTCTCCCGCTTGCGGGAGAATGTGGCGCTTGGCTCCGGCCCCGGACGGAGCCTTAGTTGCGCCACGGCCCCATCGCGTTCGCGACGGGAGGTAAGGGCCTGTTCCTGAAACGGAAGGAGACCCTCACCCGACCCTCTCCCGCGAGCGGGAGAGGGCGAGGGGTTGTTACTCCGCAGCCAGCTGCTGCTGATCGTCGTCGCCGTCGATCACCGAGTTCAGCTCGACGTTGAGCCCGAGCGAGCGCATTTCCTTGACGAGCACGTTGAAACTCTCCGGGATGCCGGCCTCGAACGTATCGTCGCCTTTGACGATCGCCTCGTAGACCTTGGTGCGGCCGATCACGTCGTCCGACTTCACCGTCAGCATCTCCTGCAGCGTGTAGGCGGCGCCGTAGGCCTGGAGAGCCCAGACCTCCATCTCGCCGAAACGCTGTCCGCCGAACTGCGCCTTGCCGCCCAGCGGCTGCTGGGTGACGAGGCTGTACGGCCCGATCGAACGCGCGTGGATCTTGTCGTCGACCAGGTGGTGGAGCTTCAGCATGTAGATGTACCCCACCGTCACCTTCCGGTCGAACGGCTCGCCGGTGCGCCCGTCGAACAGGGTCACCTGGCCGGACGGATCAAGACCCGCCTTGCGCAGCATCGCTGAAACGTCGGCTTCCCGAGCGCCGTCGAATACCGGAGTGCCCATGGGAACGCCCGTGACAAGGTTAGAAGCAAGCTCCATCACCTGATCATCGTCGCGAGAGTCGATCTCGGCTTCATAATGATCGCCGTAGATGTCCTTCAGCTTCGCCCGGACCTGGCCGACTTCATTGCCGTCGAGGCTCTGGGTCTTCTGATGGATGTCTTCCAGCATCTCGGCGATCTGCCGGCCAAGGCCGCGCGCAGCCCAACCGAGATGAGTCTCGAAGATCTGGCCGACGTTCATTCGGCTCGGCACGCCCAGCGGGTTCAAGACGATGTCCGCGTGCGTCCCGTCTTCGAGGAACGGCATGTCCTCGATCGGCAGGATGCGGCTGATCACGCCCTTGTTTCCGTGGCGACCGGCCATCTTGTCGCCCGGCTGGAGCTTGCGCTTCACGGCGACGAACACCTTCACCATCTTCAACACGCCCGGCGGCAGCTCGTCGCCGCGCTCGAGCTTCTCGATGCGGTCTTCCAGCCGGCGGCGGATGGTTGCTTCCGCGTCGTCATACTGCGTGCGGACCGCTTCGAGGTCGCCCTGGACGCGATCGTCCTGGACGGCGAACTTCCACCAATCGTGCCGCTCGACACCCTTGAGCAGGGCCTCGTCGATAGTCGTGCCTTTCTTGACGCCCTTCGGAGCCGCCGTGGCGACCTGCCCGAGAAGCATATCGCGAAGCCGCGAGTAGGTCGCGCGCTTCAGTATCGTGCGTTCGTCGTCGGCGTCCTTGCGGAGACGGTCCTTTTCCTCGGCCTGGATGGCGCGGGTGCGGTCGTCGATGTCGATGCCGTGGCGGTTGAACACGCGCACTTCGACCACCGTGCCGGACACGCCCGGCGGCAGGCGAAGGGAGGTGTCGCGCACGTCCGACGCTTTTTCGCCGAAGATGGCGCGGAGGAGCTTTTCCTCCGGCGTCATCGGGCTCTCGCCTTTCGGCGTGATCTTGCCGACCAGGATGTCGCCCGGTTCGACTTCGGCGCCGATGTAGACAATGCCGGCTTCGTCGAGGTTGCGGAGCGCTTCCTCGCCGACGTTCGGGATGTCGCGGGTGATGTCTTCCGGCCCGAGCTTGGTGTCGCGCGCCATCACTTCGAATTCTTCGATGTGAATCGAGGTGAAGACGTCGTCCTTGACGATGCGTTCGGAGATGAGGATCGAATCCTCATAATTGTAGCCGTTCCAGGGCATGAACGCGACGAGCACGTTCCGGCCCAAAGCAAGCTCGCCCATCTCGGTCGAAGGACCGTCGGCGATGACATCGCCGGCGTTCACCACGTCGCCCACCTTCACCAGCGGCCGCTGGTTGATGCAGGTGTTCTGGTTCGAACGCTGGAACTTCATCAGGGTGTAGATGTCGACTCCGGACTTGCCCGCTTCGACTTCGCCGGTCGCGCGGATGACGATGCGGGTTGCGTCCACCTGGTCGACGATGCCCGAGCGGCGGGCCGAAATGGCCGCACCGGAATCGCGAGCCACCGTTTCTTCCATGCCGGTGCCGACGAACGGCGCCTCGGCGCGGACAAGCGGAACGGCCTGACGCTGCATGTTGGAGCCCATCAGCGCGCGGTTGGCATCGTCATTCTCCAGGAACGGAATGAGCGAGGCCGCGACCGAGACGAGCTGCTTGGGCGAGACGTCCATCAGCGTGATCTGGTCGCGCGGAGCCATCAGGAAGTCCCCGGCACGACGCGAAGAGATGATGTCTTCGCCGAAGCTGCCGTCCTCGTTCAATTCGGCATTGGCCTGAGCGATCGTGTGCTTGGCCTCTTCCATGGCGGACAGGTAGACCACATCAGCCGTCACCTTGCCGTCGACGACGCGGCGGTAAGGCGTTTCGATGAAGCCGTACTTGTTCACGCGGCTGAAGCTGGCGAGCGAGTTGATGAGACCGATGTTCGGCCCTTCGGGAGTCTCGATCGGGCAGATACGGCCGTAGTGGGTCGGATGGACGTCGCGGACCTCGAAGCCCGCGCGCTCGCGGGTAAGGCCGCCCGGCCCGAGCGCCGACACGCGGCGCTTGTGCGTCACTTCGGAAAGTGGGTTGGTCTGGTCCATGAACTGCGAGAGCTGCGACGACCCGAAGAACTCGCGCACCGCCGCAACGGCAGGCTTGGCGTTGATGAGGTCGTTGGGCATCACGGTCGAGACGTCGACCGAGCTCATCCGCTCCTTCACCGCGCGCTCCATGCGAAGCAGCCCGACCCGATACTGGTTCTCGAGCAGCTCGCCGACCGAGCGGACGCGGCGGTTGCCGAGATTGTCGATGTCGTCGATCTCACCCTTGCCGTCCTTGAGGTCGACGAGCGTCTTCACCACCGCGATGATGTCCTCGCGGCGAAGCGTGGTGACGGTATCGGGGCAGTCGAGCTCAAGGCGCATGTTGAGCTTCACCCGACCGACGGCCGAGAGGTCGTAGCGCTCAGGGTCGAAGAACAGGCCTTCGAACAGAGCCTCGGCGGTCTCGCGGGTCGGCGGTTCGCCGGGGCGCATGACGCGGTAGATGTCGGCGAGCGCCTGGTCGCGATCTTCGGCCTTGTCGGCCTTCAGCGTGTTGCGCATCCACGCGCCGGTGTTGACGTGATCGATGTCGAGGAGTTCGAGCCGGTCGACGCCCGCGCGGTCCAGCTTCTCTAGATTCTCGGCCGACACTTCGTCGCCCGCCTCGATGTAGATCTCGCCGGTCGATTCGTTGATGAGGTCGAGCGCGGAGTAGCGGCCGTAAATCTCTTCCGTCGGGATGAGGAGCTGCGCCAGTCCCTCCTTAGCGGCCTTGTTCGCGGCACGCGGCGTGATCTTCTGCCCGGCCGGGAAGACGACCTCACCGGAGTCGGCATTGACGATGTCGAAGGAAGGCTTCTGCCCCCGCCATTGCTCGGCGACGAACGGGATCTGCCATCCGTTCGCGGCGCGGATGAAGGTCACCCGGCTGTAGAACTCCCTGAGGATTTCTTCGCTGCTAAGGCCAAGCGCATGAAGGAGCGCGGTGACCGGCAGCTTGCGCTTGCGGTCGATGCGGACGTTGACGATGTCCTTGGCGTCGAATTCGAAGTCGAGCCACGAACCGCGATAGGGGATGACGCGGGCGGCGAAGAGATACTTGCCCGAGGCGTGGGTCTTGCCGCGGTCGTGGTCGAACAGCACGCCCGGCGAGCGGTGCATCTGGCTGACGATGACGCGCTCGGTGCCGTTCACGATGAACGTGCCGTTGTGCGTCATCAGCGGCATGTCGCCCATGTAGACGTCCTGCTCCTTGATATCGAGCACGGAGCGAGTCTCGGTGTCGGGATCCACCTCGAACACGATGAGGCGAAGCGTGACGCGCATCGGCGCGGCATAGGTCATTCCGCGCTGACGGCACTCGTCGGTGTCGTATTTCGGCTCTTCGAGCTCATAGTTGACGAAGTCGAGTTCGGCCGTGCCGGCGAAGTCGCGGATCGGAAACACCGAGCGCAGGGTCTTCTCAAGGCCAGACACATAGCCGTCCTGCGGCCGCGAGCGGAGGAACTGCTCGTAGCTTTCGCGCTGAACCTCAATGAGGTTCGGCATTTCGGAGACTTCGTGGATATTGCCAAAGATCTTGCGGATGCGCTTCGACGCGGTGGACCTGTTCTCGGTCGCCTGAGCTGCGGTGGTCGCCATGAAAAAATATTGCCTCGTCTGTTCAAAACAGTGCCCGGTCACCGCCGGGAGCAGGCGCGCAGAAACGCAAAAAGCCGCAGGTTCCCGGGGGAAACCGCAGCTTCAGCGTCCTATGGAACCTCAGCCTATCCATGCGTGGAATGCGCTGCGCGACGGCACATCCTGTTCCGAAAAGCTGTGGTGATGACCAGCATTTAGGGGCAGGGCAGGGGAATGTAAAGGCAAAAGGCGAGATCTCAACCCTTTGGACGCACGGCTCCCCGCAGCGTCCGCAACAGGCCCAGTGTCAGCAGAGCAGCGGCGGCCGCGAGCGAGCAGCCGAGCCAAGCGCGAAAGGTGGCGGCGCTCCAGCCCGGCCATAGCAAAGCAAGGGTGGAAAGGCCCCAGAACCAGGCGAGGAGCGGCAGCCAAGGCCCGTAATCGCGGACGCGGAAGGGGTGGACGAAGTGAACCGGAGCGAAGGTCAGGCCGGCGAAGACCGAAACCAGGATCGCACCAGCCTCCGGCCCTGGTCGTGCGACGAAGAGATAGAAGGAGATGACGTTCCACAAGCCCGGAAAGCCGCGAAAGTAATTGTCGTCGGTCTTCATGTCGGCACGCGCGAAATGATAAAGCGCAGAGAGCTGGATCAGGGCAGCGAGGGGCAATAGGAGGGGCTCCGGAACCAGCCCTGCGCGCCAGATGAACACCGTTGGGACGAACACGTAGGTGAGATAGTCGACGACGAGGTCGAGCGTCGCTCCGTCGATGCGCGGAATCCGCTCCTTCACCTGCAGTCGCCTCGCCAGCGAGCCGTCCACTCCATCGACCGCCAAGGCCGCCCCAAGCCATAACAGCGCAAGCCGCCAATTCTCCGCATGGATGGCCTTCAGGGCGAGCAGGGCAAGCACCGCGCCGCTTGCCGTCAAGCCGTGGACCATCCAAGCCGATGCGGCCAGCCCCGGTCGCTGCGACGATTCCCGATGGCTCATCGAAGCCTCGCCATCAGCGCCAGCGCATCGCCAGTCGCTGCCGAGGCCGCTGTATTGTCGAACATGCACCAGACATCTCGTCCTCGGGCGGTTTCGGCGCGGATCAGCGCGGCATAAGCGTCGAGCCGGGTGGCGTCGTAGGCTGAGCGGTACATGGTGGGCGAGCCATGGAGGCGCCAGTAGCTGAACCCGCGCCAGCCGCCAGGAAGCGCGGCCTCAGGATTGACGGCCGGGTCGGCCGCCACCCGGGCAACGCGGAGCCGGTCCAGCAGCGCGTCGGCGCCTGCTTCAAACCAGCTCGGATGCCGTGGCTCGCATACAATCCGGACCGACATCAGTTTCGAGAAGTGCTCGAAGAAATCCTCACCGACTGCGCCGCTGAAGGCGAGCTTTGGCGGGAGCTGCAGGAGCAGCACAGCGAGCTTCCCTTCCAGCGGCCTCAGTTCCCCGAGGAAGCGCTCCACCAGATCGGCGCAGTCGACCAGCTTTCGTTGATGCGAGATCGTCTTCGGTACCTTGACGGCGAAGCGGAACGAGGCGGGCACGCTTTCCCCCCAGCGCGCCCAAGTGGAGGCACGATGGGGCCGGTGGAAGCACGAGTTTACCTCCACCCCCTGGAAGCGCTGGGCGTACCGTTGGAGCGTGGAGCCATCGCTGCCGAAATGCTCCGCGTCTTTCGCCGGAATGCTCCAGCCAGCCGTGCCAACGATCGCGCTCATGGCCTCGAAACGCCACGCCAGCAAAGAAGATGCCGCCCGGCAGCAGCGCGGGCGTTGCGCTGCTGTGCCCGCCCGGCCTAATCCCGGGCGGGGAGATCCAGCAGCTTATATGGGCGGGACGACGAATAGCAGACGGGGGCAAGGGGAGGGGGGCTTCGCCGCTCGCGCGCTGGTCCCCTTCGTCGTCCTCGTGCTGGCGATCTTCGGCTACCTGTCTTTTTCCCCGAACCTGTTCAACGATGGGGACACGAGCTGGCACCTGGCTGCCGGCAGGGTGATCCTCGGGACCGGCTCGGTTCCCGACGCGGATCCATTCTCCTTTACCTTCAGGGGGCGCCCTTGGGTGGCCCATGAGTGGTTGGCCGAAGCTGTCATGGCAGCGGTCTTCCGCTTGGGGGCGTGGGGCGCGCTCGGCGTGCTTTTCGGTTTTGCCGTTTCTGCGCTCATCCTGATCCTGGGGGTGGAACTCGGGCGGCATGTGCCGGTGAGGCGGATGCTCGTGGTGCTCGCCGCGGTGTTCATGGTTCTCGCCCCGTTCGTGCTTGCGCGGCCGCACGTGCTTGCCTGGCCGCTGCTCGCCGGCTGGACACTTGTTCTGCTCCGCGCACGCGAGGCCGGCCGGTCGCCGCCGATACCAGCGGCGCTCCTGATGCTCCTTTGGGCGAACCTCCATGGCAGCTTTCTGTTCGGGCTGGTGCTGGTCGGAGTTTTCGGGGTCGAGGCGCTGCTGCAGGAGCCTGACCGCCGCCGCACGTTGCAGGGCTGGAGCGCGTACGGCTTTGCTTCCTTGGCTCTATCGCTGGCGACGCCTCACGGGATCCACGGGCTGCTTTTTCCCCTTCAGGTGAGTTCGATGGAAGCGCTGCCGCTGATCATGGAATGGCGGCCGACCAGCCTTTCCGAGGACCTTCCGTTCCTCCTGGTGCTGGCTGCGACAATCGCTTTTCTCCTGTACCGGCGGCCGGGCATTTCGCTGCCCCGCCTGATCTTGCTGGGGGCGCTCGTCTATCTTTCCTTGAGCCACGCGCGGCATCAGCCGCTGCTCGCGATCGTGGCTACGCTGCTCCTTGCAGAACCGCTGTCCCGAGGCTCCACCCCCGAAGCATTTTCCGCACCGCCTCGTGTTGTTCCTTTCCTTGGAACCTTCCTCGCCGGCGCAGCCCTGTTGACAGGCATTCGCCTTTCCGTTCCGACCCAGCGGACGGACAGCGCCACAGGCCCAATCGCTGCGGTCGACATGCTTCCTGCAGACCTGCGCCACCGTCCCGTCCTCAACAGCTATGGCTTCGGGGGCCCACTCATCCTCCACGGCATCAGGCCGTTCATCGATGGCCGGGCCGATCTGTACGGCGACCGCTTCTTGTTTGAGCATCATCGGATCGTCGCTGGCGATGCAGCCGGCTTCCGGCGCGCGGCCCAACGCTGGGGGATAAAGTGGACGATCCTCTCGCCCGGCGAGCCGCTCGTGCGGGTCCTCGATCGGGAACCGGGTTGGAGGCGCGTTTATGCCGACCACTATGCCGTGATACACGCAAAGCGCTGACGAGCCATTTACCGTTCGGCAAGTCCAGAGCGGCTAAGCGGGGGCAATGCGTCCCTCGACCGCAGCAGTGAAGCTCCCGCAGGCGGAAGCCGCCTGTGCTGCGCTGTGCCTGGCGCTGGTCCTTCCCTTCACTTTGTTCGTCGTTCTCGAAGGAAGCGTCTCGCCTTACGAGTATTTCAAGCTCAGCGCCGCCTTTCTCGGGGTCGCTGGGGTAATGGCGGGGGGCGCGATCATCCTCTACGCTCTGCTCGAGCTTTTTCGTGCCGGCAGGACCAGCGCTTGGTCCGCAAGTCCGGCAAGGGCGCTTGCCCGGGCCTTCAGCGCACGTTGGAGAGCGGACCGCTTCTTCTCGCTTGCCTGGCCGCTGGCGCTGTTCATGCTGCTGCTGCCGAGCTTCAACGCCTTCAAACAGCGCATCCTGCCCCAGGCAGGCTTTCGCTACGATGCCGACCTCGCCGCCGTCGACCGGGCGCTGTTCGGCGGCGATCCCGGCCTCTGGCTCCACCAAATGCTGGGTTCGCCCGGCACCACGCTGTTCTTGGATGCCGCCTATCACGGCTGGTTCGTACCCACCACCTTGGGCTTGTGCGTTGTCGGCCTCTGCGCCGGCACGCGGACAAGGGGCCAGTATATGCTGGCCTATGCGGCGATCTGGATCATCCTGGGCAGCCTCTTCGCCTGGTTGGTTCCGGCCGCGGGACCTGCTTTCTATCAGGCGCTGGTGGGCCCCGCCGGTGCCGAGCCGTTCCGCGCGGTGCACGAGCAACTCGCCGTCACCGGCGACGCGCGCTTCCTGACCTCGCTCGGCAACCAGGCCTATTTGCGCGAGAACTTTGCTTCTCCGTCGCTTGCGCTGGGCGGCGGGATTTCGGCGATCCCTTCGATCCACAACGCGATGGCCACATTGTTCGCGGTTGCGAGCTTTCGGGTGCACAGGCTGCTCGGCTTCATCATGCTGGGTTTCGCGATGCTGATCTGGATCGCCTCGGTCTATTTGAACTGGCACTATGCGATCGACGGGATCGTGGGCGCCGCAGGGGCGATTGCCATTTGGTTCGGCGCTGGCTGGATCGTGGATCAGACGCTTGCGCGCAGCGCCAACAATCGGGCTCCGGTGGCCATCGCCGAGCCTGTCCCCGCCTAAAGTGATTTCAAGTCAGGTGGAATCACCCGACTCGGAAATCACGGGACACCAACGAAGCTGGACTGGTCCGGATTCGACAAACCAGGAACCGTCCAAGCCAATAAGAAAAAGGCGGCCCCTCCCGGAGCCGCCTTTTCCTTGCGCTGCAACCTAGATCGTCGCCGACGATCCGGATCCTTTTAGCGGACTTCGACGGTCGCACCGGCTTCCTCGAGGCGCTTGCGGAGGTCTTCCGCTTCCGCCTTCGAAATGGCTTCCTTGACCGGCTTCGGAGCGCCTTCGACCAGCGCCTTGGCCTCGCCGAGGCCGAGGGCGGTGATCGCGCGGACTTCCTTGATCACGTTGATCTTCTTGCCGCCGTCGTTGACGAGGATCACGTCGAACTCGGTCTTTTCTTCCTCGGCCGGAGCGGCGCCGCCGCCGCCACCCGCCGGGCCGGCAACCGCCACAGCGGCGGCCGCCGAGACGCCCCAGCGCTCTTCGAGCGCCTTGGCGAGGTCAGCGGCTTCAAGCACGGTCAGCTCTGAAAGCTGGTCAACAAGGGATTGAATGTCTGCCATTTTAAGTCTCCATTTGGGGCCTGAGCCCCAGGTTTTCAGGTTTTCAGTTGAGATGAAAATCAGGCGTTTTCTTTGGCCGCATATGCGCCAAACACACGCGCCAGCATCGCTCCCGGCTCGTTGATGGTCCGCGCGATCTTGGTTGCGGGCGCCTGGATGAGGCCCACAATCCTGCCACGCAGTTCATCAAGCGACGGAAGCTCGGCAAGCGCTCTCACACCGTTCAAGTCGAGAACCGTATCGCCCAT
>JALYNE010000022.1 GCA_030773375.1 Pseudomonadota bacterium | reverse complement strand
CTCATCGGCGAGCAGTTGATGAACGTGGTCCAGACCTCTGGTGGCAAAAAGGGCTTCGGGCTGCTGCTGGCGCTGGCGCTCGCGCTGTTCGGCGCGCGCAACGGAGCTGGAGCGATCATCACCGCGCTCAACATCGCTTACGAGGAAGAGGAGACTCGCGGTTTCATCCGCGTCAATCTGCTTGCCTTGGGCATGACGGCGGCCGCCGTCCTGGTCGCCATCCTCGCGCTCGTCGCCGTAACGGCGCTCGGATACCTCCACAAGTTGTTCCCGGGCACGCCGGCCTTCCTCCTCGCGCTCGGCAAAATCGTCACCTACGTTCTGCTTACGCTGGCGGGCGCGGCAGCCGCTGCCACGCTGTACCGATATGGTCCGTCCCGCCAAAAGGCGCGCTGGGCCTGGCTCACCCCCGGCTCGGCCCTGGCGGCAGTTTCATGGGTGCTTCTGACCCTCGCGTTCGGCATCTATGTCGCAAACTTCGGCAATTACGATGCGACCTATGGCTCGCTGGGTGCCGTCGTCGTGTTGCTGACGTGGATGTACCTGTCGAGCTACATCCTGTTGTTCGGTGCGGAACTCAATTCCGAGCTCGAGCACCAGACCGCGAAGGACACCACAAGCGGGGCACCCCTGCCGATGGGTCACCGGGGCGCCTGGGTGGCCGATCACATTGCGGAGGAGCCGTCGGCCGAGGCGAGCGGTTCTCCCGATCGATCACCGGCAGAGGTGAAGGCCAAGGGTCCTGCAACTAAAGTGCTTGTGAGGCAGGTGGAATCGCCTGACGGCTCGGAAAGCACGGCAAACAAAGGAAACTGGACCCGTTCCCGGTTCGATCCAACCGGGAACGAGTCCAGTGGCGGCTCGCGTGGGGAGGAACGCCCGGCATCACCCGGCAAGGATTACGTCGCCGCGCGGGCAACCTCGCGGCTGGGGCGCCTTGCCGGCTTCCGCAAGGTCGGGATGCTCTCGTCTGCCCTGACCACCTTCGGCCTGGCTTTGATCCGGCGGAGAGGCAAGGCTCCGCAAGGGGCGATGCTGCTGGCCACGGCGGCGAGTTTCGCCTGGCTTTCCCGCGACGACGAGTGACCACAGGTTCAGAGATGCTCGCCTGGAGGGGCGCTGCACAATCTTCGCGGCTCCCCGTTTGCTCGCTTCGGCCACGCTCACGTGCAGCCAAAGCGAGGTCAGGAACTCGCCGAGCTCGTCCCGTTCCTCGTTTTCGAGCGCGGGCGCTTTAGCTGGATCGAGCGAGCGCGAGGTCGTTCTGGTCGGCTGAGGCGGGAACCTCGCTTGGGGGGCGTCGTTGGATCGGCCAATCGGCTTGGGGCGAGCGTTCGGGCTTCACCACCCATCGTGCTGCGGCCGGCCCGGATCAGATACGAAGGGAAGCCGTTTGAACCGCCTGCCGGACCGCCTCCAAAGCGGTTCACCCTACCCGCTCGGGGCCACGTTCGATGGCCTCGGCATCAATTTCGCCGTCTTCTCCGCCAACGCCGACCGGATCGAGCTTTGTCTTTTCGATCCGAGCGGTCGGCGTGAGCTGGCGCGCATCCCGCTTCCCGAATGCACGGATGAAGTCTGGCACGGTTATCTGCCCGAGGGGCGCCCGGGCATGCTTTATGGGTACCGAGCCTATGGCCGCTACGCTCCCGAAGAGGGGCATCGATTCAATCCGCACAAGCTGCTGCTCGACCCCTACGCCAAGCGGCTGTTCGGCCAGGTGCGGTGGGCGGACGCGTTGTACGGCTATCGCATCAACTCGGCGAAGGCGGATCTCAGTTTCGATCGGCGAGACAGCGCCCCCGCAATGCCGAAGAATGTGGTCGTATCGGAGGCTTTCGACTGGACGGGGGACCGCCGCCCGAACACGCCGTGGTCCGAAACAATCATCTACGAGGCTCACGTGCGGGGGCTCACTCGGCTGATGGACGAGGTTCCGCCGCAGGAACGCGGTACCTTCGCGGCGCTGAGCCACCCCAAGGTCGTCGATCATCTTCTGCGCCTCGGCGTCACCGCGATCGAGCTGATGCCGATCCACGCCTTCGTCAAGGACCGGTTCCTCCAGGAAAAGGGCCTCACCAATTATTGGGGCTATAACAGCCTTTCCTTCTTCGCCCCGGAAGCACGCTACGGTGCCGGCGACAGCCATGACGACCTTCGCATCGCGATCCGGCGTCTTCACGCGGCCGGCATCGAGGTGATCCTCGACGTCGTGTACAATCACACCGCAGAAGGGAGCGAACTCGGCCAAACCATGTCGCTCCGCGGCCTCGACAACGCGACCTATTACCGGTTGCAGCGCGACAACCCGCGCTACTGCGTCAACGATACCGGCACCGGCAACACGCTCGACCTCTCCAAGGCTCGTGTCGTGCAACTGGTGTCCGATTCGCTGCGCTATTGGGCCGAGTCCTTCCGGGTGGACGGCTTTCGCTTCGACCTCGGGGCGACGCTCGGACGCGGCGGTGAGGACGGAGCTTTCGATCCAGGCGCTTCCTTCTTCGACGTGATCCGGCAGGATCCGGTGCTGGGTCGGCTTAAGATCATCTCCGAGCCATGGGATATCGGGCCGGGTGGCTATCAACTCGGCAATCATCCGCCGAGCTTTGCCGAATGGAACGACAAGTTCCGCGACGCGACCCGGCGCTTCTGGCGCGGCGATGCGGGCATGCGCCCTGAATTTGCCGCCCGGATTTCCGGATCGGGGGACCTGTTCGATCGGCGTGCCCGGCGCCCCTGGGCGAGCGTCAACTTCGTGACCAGCCACGACGGTTTCACCCTCAATGATCTCGTCAGCTACGAGCAGCGGCACAACGGAGCCAATGGCGAGGACAATCGCGACGGCCATGGCGAAAACCTGTCGTGCAACTGGGGCGTTGAGGGGCCGACCGACGACAGCGGGATCCAGCACATCCGGGACCGGGTGCGCCGATCCTTGCTCCTGACAATGCTGACGTCGCTGGGAACGCCGATGCTTCTGGCGGGTGACGAGTTCGGCCGAACCCAGCGCGGCAACAACAATGCTTATGCACAAGACAATGAGATCAGCTGGATCGATTGGGGCTTGGCTCGTTCAAGCGAAGGTCAGGCGCTGACCGCTTTCGTTGCTCGGCTGATCGCGATCCGCAAGCGCTACCCGCTCGTCCGATCCGCGCGCTTCCTTAACGGACAGGAGGAGGTCGCGCCCGGCGTGCTGGACATCGACTGGTTCGACGAGCGCGGGCAGAATATCAGCCCGGAGGATTGGCAGAACCCGGAGGGCAGGGCGCTGATGATGCGGCGCGCCCGCCGCCGCGAAAACGGCGGGCTCGAGACCATCGACCTCCTCATGAACGGATCACATGTTGCTTTGACCTTCGATCTTCCCGGCCCGCCGCTCAGCCGGCGCATCCTCGTCGACAGCGCCGATCCGGATGCCGTGGAGCGCGAGACCGGCGACACGGTCGAGGTGCAGGGCCGCTCGGCCGTGCTGGTGCTCGGCACGGAGATCGAAGGATGAGCCGCTTTTCCTACCAAAGCGCGGCTGGGGTGAACCTTCTGGAAGACGGCCGGACTCGCTTCCGCTTGTGGGTGCCGGGGTGCGAGGACGTGAGGCTCGAGCAGGAAGGTCGCGACCCGCTTCCGATGACGCCGATCGGGGAGGGCTGGTTCGAAGCGGAAGCGGAGGCTGGACCAGGCACGCGCTATCGTTACCGGGTCGGGCAGGATCTTGCAGTCCCTGATCCGGCCTCGCGGGCGCAAGCTCCCGACGTGCGCGATCCCAGCATCGTCATCGACCCGAAAGCCTATCAATGGACCCAGCCGGACTGGCGGGGCAGGCCATGGGAGGAGGTCGTCCTCTACGAGGTTCATGCCGGAACGATGGGTGGCTTTCGCGCAGTCGCGGACCAGCTGCCGCGGCTTGCAGAGCTCGGCATCACCGCTGTCGAGCTGATGCCGATCGCCGATTTCCCGGGCACGCGGAACTGGGGCTATGACGGTGTCCTGCCTTACGCGCCGGATAGCGCCTACGGCTCGCCCGAAGATCTGAAGGCGTTGGTCGACCGCGCGCACGAGCTCGGCCTCATGATCTTCCTCGACGTCGTCTACAATCACTTTGGGCCCGAGGGGAATTATCTCGGGGCCTATGCGCCGGAGTTCTTCCGGGAGGACGTCCAGACTCCATGGGGCGGCGCGATCGATTTCGGGCGCGAGCCGGTGGCCCGCTTCTTCATCGACAACGCGCTCTACTGGCTGATCGAATATCGTTTCGACGGGCTCCGCTTCGATGCCGTCCACGCGATCGCCGACAACGGCTTCCTGGATCGGCTGGCGGCGGAGATCCGGCGCACGGTCGAACCGGGCCGCCAGGTTCACCTCGTGCTCGAGAATGAGTCGAACGATGCGAAGCGGCTCGAGCGAGGCTTCGATGCGCAGTGGAACGATGATTTCCACAACGTGCTGCACGTCCTTCTGACAGGAGAGACCCAAGCTTACTACGCCGACTTTGCCGCTCGGCCGGCGGAGCGGCTTGCGCGCTGTCTGGCCGAAGGGTTCATCTACCAGGGCGAAGGCTCGCCGAATCACGATGGCCGCCCGCGCGGCTCGCCCAGCGCCCATCTCCCGCCGACGCGCTTCGTTCCTTTCCTCCAGAATCACGACCAGGTCGGAAATCGGGCGCTTGGCGAGCGGCTCACGATCCTGGCCGAGCAGGCACGCCTCCGGGCGGCCGTCGGGCTCCTTCTGCTTTCGCCGCAGATCCCGCTCATCTTCATGGGCGAGGAGGTCGGTTCGGAAACGCCATTCCTGTTCTTCACCGACTTTCATGATGAACTGGCCGATGCGGTGCGGGAGGGGAGGCGGCGCGAATTCGCCAAATTCGCTGCCTTTGCTGACCCCGAACAGCGAGAAAGGATCCCGGACCCGAATTGCCTTTCGACCTTTGAAGCCTCGCGCCCGGTTCCCGGGCCGGGCGCCGAGGCCTGGCATTGTCTGTTCGCCGAACTTCTGAAGCTTCGCCACAGCCGGATCGTGCCCGGCCTCAAATCCAGCCGGTCGCTCGGGGCTGCCGCGATCGGCGACAAGGCGGTGGTTGCGCGCTGGCGCCTCGGCAGTGAAACGCTCACGCTTGCTTTGAACCTCGGGGAGGTCGGCGTGGAAATCCCGGACACGCCCGGAGGTGAGCCGCTGAAGCTGATCGGCGAGCCGCTTTCAGCAGCGACGCTCGCGCCGGCGACCTTCGCGGCGTGGCTGGAAGGCAGCCAATGAGCGATGCTGCCGTAAGAGAACTCGCCCAAGCAGCAGGGCTGCTGGTTGACTGGGAAGATGCTTCCGGCGAGCCGCAAACCGTGAGGCCGGAGAGTCTGCGCGCAATCCTCGCCGCCATGGGCTTTTCCTGCGGCACCGCCGGTGGATGCGCCGACTCCCGGCACCAGCTTTCACAGGGCGAAAAGGTTCACTTCATCACTGCCGACCTGGGGCGCCCGATCAGGCTCCATGTGCCGCAGGGTCCCGCACGACTAACGCTCGAGAGCGGCGAGGTGAGCGAGGTCCGGATCTCCAAATCCGGCATGCTGCCGGGAATATCGGACCCTGGTTACCATCGGCTCGAACACAGGGGCGGCGAAGTCACGCTGGCTGTGGCGCCGGCGCAATGCTTCGGGATCGTGGACGCCGCGGACGGACGACGCCCTTGGGGCCCGGCGGTGCAGATCTATGCGCTCCGCGGTGAGCGCTCCGCAGCTTTCGGCGATTTTGCGGCGCTGGCGGATTTCTCGCGCGCGGCGGCCGCGCGAGGTGCGGATGCAGTCGCGATCAGCCCTGTGCACGCGCTCTTCCTCGCCGATCCTGGACGCTACAGCCCTTATTCTCCTTCGAGCCGGCAATTCCTCAACCCGCTTTTTGCCGATCCAGCGCTGCTTGGCGATGGGCAAGAAGGCGGCGACACGGGGGCGCTGATCGACTGGCTTCAAGCCTCGCCCGCTAAGCTTGCTTGCTTTCGCACGCTCTATCGCCGCTTCTCTGATGACGAAGCTTTTCGCGCGTTCGAGCGAGCCGCCGAGGGGGATCTCCAGCTGCACGCACTGTTCGAAGCACTGCATGGCCGTTTCTTCACCGAACGGCAGGCGGGCGGTTGGCAGGCCTGGCCGGCCGAATTCCACGATCCGAAAGGGCCCGCAGTCGAGGCATTTGCGCGCGACCACCAGGACGAGATCCGCTTCCATCTGTTCCTGCAATGGCTTGCGGACCGGTCGCTCGCCGAGGCTCAGAAAGCAGCCAAAGGCGCCGGGATGGCGATCGGGCTGATCGCCGACCTGGCCGTCGGCCTCGATCCTGGCGGCAGCCATGCATGGAGCCGTCGTGACGAGCTGTTGACCGGCCTCGGCGTCGGCGCGCCGCCGGATGCTTTCCAGGCGGCCGGGCAGAATTGGGGCATCACCAGCTTCTCCCCGGCCGGCCTTAAGCGCACCGGATTCCAGCCCTTTCTGGCCATGCTGCGCGCCGCGACGCGCCATGCAGGGGGGCTCAGGATCGATCATGCCTTGGGCCTGAGGCGCCTTTGGGTCGTGCCCTCAGGCGCTTCGCCGCTGGAAGGTGCTTATCTTCGATATCCGGAGCAGGATCTGCTGCGGCTGATTGCGCTTGAATCGCATCGCGCCCGAGCGATCGTCGTCGGCGAAGACCTGGGGGTCGTTCCGCGCGGCTTCCGCGGCGCGATCGGCAAGAGAGGCCTGCTCGGAATGCGGGTGCTGCCGTTTGAAAGGCGTGGCAGTGGCAGCTTCGTCCCGCCGGAAAAGTGGGATGTGCATGCCGTCGCCATGACCAGCACGCATGATTTGCCGCCCATTGCGGGCTGGTGGCGCGGACGCGACATCGAATGGCGGGCGAAGCTCGGCGCCGCCGGCGAGAGCGAAGAAGAGGCGGCAAGCCGCGCGACCGATCGCGAGCGGCTGTGGAAGGCCTGTGTCAAGGCCGGGGCCGCAACCGGCCCGACGCCCTCGCCCGACCAAGCGGAACCCGTGGTGGACGCAGCCGTCGACTATACGGCTCGAGCAGCGTGCGAGCTGGCGATCATTCCTGCCGAGGATCTGTTTGCAATCGAGGAAGCGCCGAACCTTCCTGGAACGGTGGACGAGCACCCGAATTGGCGCCGCCGGCTGCCCGATCGTTCGCAAGCCTTGTTCGCGCAGCCCACGGTCGCTCGGCGCATCGATCGCATCAATGCCGCGAGGCGTTCATGATCCCGCGCGCGACTTACCGGCTTCAGTTCCACAAAGGCTTCACTTTCGCCGACGCGGCACCACTCGCGCCTTATCTGTCAAAACTTGGCGTCAGCCACGTTTATTCGTCACCGATTGCGACGGCCCGGGCCGGATCGACGCACGGTTACGACGTGGTCGATCCGAGCCGCATCAATCCTGAGCTGGGCGGCGAGGAGGGATTTCGTGCCCTGGCCGGCGCGCTTCGCGAACATGGGCTTGGGATCATACTCGACATCGTGCCCAACCACGTCGCCGTTGGCGGATCGGACAATGACTGGTGGCTCGACGTGCTCGAGAATGGTCAGGCCAGCAGATATGCGCGGTTCTTCGATATCGACTGGGTGCCGGCCGACCCTGCGCTTCGAGCTAAGGTGCTCGCGCCTTTCCTCGGCGCTCCTTATGCCGAGGTGGTTGCGAGCGGCGAGCTCAGGCTCGATTACGAAGCGGGCAAGGAGCGGCTGTCGGTGCTGGCTTACGGCACGCACCGCTTCCCGATCCGGCCCGACGACTATGCCTCGCTTCTACGGGAGGTTGGGGCCGAACGCCTCGACGCCAGGACCGCAGCTGCTCTCAAATCCCGCTACGATCCGAGGACGGAGGAAGGGCGGCCACGCCTTCACGATCTTCTCGAGCGGCAACATTATCGCTTGGCTTGGTGGCGCGTTGCGGGGGACGAGATCAACTGGCGCCGCTTCTTCGAGATCACCGAGCTTGCCGGGGTGCGGGTCGAGGATGATGCAGTTTTCGAGGCGATCCACGAGCTGCCGCTGCGGCTTTATGCGGAAGGGCTGATCGACGGCGTTCGCGTCGACCACGTCGACGGGCTCGCGGATCCGACCAGATATTGCCGCCGGCTGCGCACCGCGCTTGAGGAAGCGGGGAGGCGACGTCCTCCCGAGGCTTCCCCAGGGCCGGCATATCTGGTTGTGGAGAAGATCCTCGCCGAGGGCGAGCGGCTGCCGCGGGACTGGCAAACGGACGGCACCAGCGGCTATGATTATATGAACGAGGCGTCCGCGCTGCTCCACGATCCGGCGGGGCGCGCGCCGCTTGCTGCTTATTGGCACGAGATCAGCGGCCGCCCGGGCGCGTTCGAGCCGGAGGAGCATGCGGCTCGGCTCGAGATCCTCAGCCGGAGCTTTTCAGGACAATTGGAGGCGGCGGTCACAGCCTTCCACGCCGTCGCCCGGTCGGACTTGGCCACGCGGGACATCTCGGCCGGCGGCTTGCGGCGCGCACTCACGACGTTGCTCAGCGTGTTTCCCGTCTACCGGACCTACGGGACCGGCGACAGCGCTCCTCCAACCGACGCGCCATTGCGGGAGCGCGCTGTGGCAAAAGCCACCGCGCTTGCCGGACCGGGCGAACAGAAGCTGATCGAGCAGGTCGCCGCCTGGCTCGCAGGGGAGGGGCCGGGCGATCTTGCCCTGCGCCGGGAGGCCGTCCGCCGTTTCCAGCAGTTGAGCGCGCCCGTGTCCGCCAAGGCAGTCGAGGACACTGCTTTCTACCGCTACGGCCGGCTTCTTTCCCGGACCGACGTGGGCTTCGACCCCGGCCGGTTCGCCGCGAGCCCGGACCATTTCGCGCGTGCATCGGCCGAGCGGCTCGAGACCTTTCCGAACGCGCTGCTCGCGACCGCGACGCATGACCACAAACGGGGCGAAGACGTCCGCGCGCGTCTTGCGGTGCTCAGCGAAATCCCGGACCACTGGACCCGGCAGGCGCGGAGCTGGAACGAGCGGAACGGCAGGCACGGCATCGACCCCGGCGACGCTTATCAGCTCTACCAGACGCTCGTCGGTGCCTGGCCGCTGGAGCTCAGTCCGGAAGACGGAGCGGGCGTAGCGGAGTTCGCAGAGCGCGTGATAGAGTGGCAGCGAAAGGCCCTCCGCGAAGCAAAGCTCCGCTCCTCCTGGACCGCTCCCGACGAAATTTATGAAGCGGCCTGCGAAGCCTTTGTCCGCCGGCTTCTCGCACCAGGCACGGAATTCCTGCGCGAGCTTGCCGCCTTTGTGGACGAGATCGGCCCCGCCGGCGCTGCCAACGGCTTGGTGCAGGCGGTGCTCCGCTGCACCGTGCCCGGCGTTCCGGATACCTACCAGGGAACCGAATATTGGGATTTCAGCCTGGTCGATCCGGACAATCGCCGCCCCGTCGAATTTGACGCCCGAATTGCCGCGCTGGATACGCCCGAGGCCTCTCTTCTCGCCACTTGGCGTTCCGGCGCAATCAAGCAGCGGGCGATCGCCAGGGCGTTGCAGCTCCGGAAAGACCACCCCGCTTTGTTTGCCTACGGGTCTTTCGAGCAGGTCCGGGTCAGCGGAAGGCGCGCGGGCAATCTGTTCGTTTTTCGCCGTCGGCACGAGCATAGCGAGCTTGTGGCGGCAGTGGCTTTGCACTGCGCGGATGCCTTGCTGGGCGCCGAGGCGCCCGCCATCCGCGCTTCGTGGTGGGGTCATACGATGGTTGAGCTTGGTCGAGGCGGCGAGGAGGCTTTGCCACCGAGCATGCTCCTTGGCGAGTTTCCCTTCGCGATGAAGCTGATCCGGTCATGACGGGAAGCATCGTTCCGAAGCCGCTCCAGGGCGTCATCTGCGACATGGACGGGCTGCTCCTCGATACCGAAGCGGCGCATGCCAAAACGATGAAACCGGCGGCTGCGGATCTGGGGTACAAGCTGACAGACGAAATCTTCCTGCGCATGGTCGGCGTCGACCGGCCCCACAACAAGGCGATGCTGCGCCAGGAATTCGGCCCGGATTTCCCGCTCGATGCCTTCTACCGCAACAGCGACCAGAGCTTCGACGCCCTGGTTCGTTCCGGGATGCTGCTCCGGCCAGGCGTGCACCAATTGCTCGATGTGTTCGACGAACTGGGGGTTCGGCGAGCGGTCGCGACCTCGACCGCGCGTGCGCCCGCCCAAGAGCGCCTGCGCTTCTCGGGTGTCCTCGAGCGCTTCCAACACGTCGTCGGTTTGGACGATGTGGTGCGTCCCAAGCCGGCACCGGATTGTTATCTCAAGGCGGCGGAGCTGCTTGGCGCCGACCCGGCGCACTGCCTCGCGCTCGAAGATTCGCACAACGGCGTTCGTGCTGCGGCAGCGGCGGGCTGTGCGACGGTGATGGTGCCCGATCTCCTGCCGGCAACGCCGGAAATGACTTCCCTCACCGTGGCCGTTCTCCCCTCGCTGGCGGACGTCGCAGAGCTCCTGCTAAATCAGAGCCATAGCGCATGATCAGCTTAGCTCGCGCCGCGCTTCGTCATTGCGAGCGAAGCGACGCAATCCAGTTGCAGAACGCTGCGGAGATGGATTGCCTCGTCGCTCCGCTCCCTCGCAATGACCGTCCAGCAGTGTCATCGGCTCTCAGCGCAAGGAAGCGCGGCGGTTGCCCCAGCTCCAGCGGCCTATGCTGCTTCGGCTGGCTCCTGGAGCTCAGCAGGCGCCGGGCTGCCTTCGAGACCGCCACTCAGCGGAGCATCGACCGAACAGAGAACCCCTTCGGGCAGGAACTGAATGCTCACCTTGCCGCCAAATTCGGCGGCAAGGCCGCGCTCGATCATTCGGGTGCCGAAGCCACGTCTGCGCGGCTCCACGACCTCCGGGCCACCCGTCTCCCGCCAAGTCAGGTTCAGACGACCTTGGCTCGAGCTCCAGGTGATATGCACTTGCCCTTCAGGAGCCGAAAGGGCGCCATATTTCAGCGCATTGGTCGAAAGTTCGTGAAGCGCCAGCGCGAGCGACACCGAAGTCTTTGGCGGCAGTCTGATTTCCGGCCCCATGATCTGGAACCGATCGCTCCGATACGGAGCCACCGCATCCTGGACGATGTCCCGGATGGAGGCTGACTCCCAGTTCTGCTGAGTCAGCACGTTGTGAGCCGCCGATAATGCTGCGAGCCTGCCTTCGAACGCCTCGCGTGCGCCAGGAGCGGCAGCCTCGCCCTTGAACGATTGCTGCGCGATGCCTTGCACGATCGCGAGCGTATTTTTGACGCGGTGATTGAGTTCGTTGATCAGCAAACGCTGATGCTCTTCCGAACGCTTGCGATCGCTGATGTCGCGGGTGACAGCCAGTTGAGCGACCGTGCCATCGGGAAGCTCCAAGGGAACAGCATGCGTTTCCATGCGACGCCGCGTGCCCTCCAGCCCGATCATATCGAACTGCCAGCTCAGCCGCTCTCCAGCCAAGACGCGGGCGTGATTCTTTCGCCACATGTCCAGATGTTCCGGCGCGATCAGGCTGAATGTATCCGCGCCTCGCACCGTTCCGAACTCGGGCGCCTCGATCATGCACAAGCCGGCCTGGTTCATGTGGAGGAGTTCGCCGTTCGGGCCGACGATCTTGATGCATTCGGGGGTTGCTTCGGTAATCGCGCGCTGCCGCGCTTCGCTTTCGCGAAGCTGTTCTTCCGCCCGCTTTCGGTCCGTGATGTCGAGAAGCACGCCTGTCACCTTCTCGGGCAGACCCGTTTCGCCCACGGTGAACTCCGCCCGGAGCAGGAACCAGCGAATTTCGCCGCTCGGCAACAGGCAGCGCAATTCCGTTTCGGCGAAATGGTCACCACGCGCTGCCGCCTCCCGCGCAAGTTTCGCGAGCCGCTCGCGCTCGCCGGGATAATAGCGCGCCCTGATCTCCTTGAGCGTCGGCCGGGCATCATCCGGGAAGTGGAGCAAACGGTTGAGTTCCCGTGATGCATTCACCGTCTGCTGGACGAGATCGACTTCCCACACGGCCATCCGCCCGGCATCGATGGCCAGCCGCAGGTGCTGCTCGCTATCTCTTCGGCTTTGCTCCGCACGCTTTCGCTCCGTCACGTCGATGCTGACGGCGACAAGGCCGTACGGCTCGCCCGAGCGGCTCCGCATCAACGAAACCGAGTTGCTGACCCACACGACCGTCCCATCGGGTCGAAGGTATCTTTTTTCGTAAACGAACGGCGCGCCCCCAGAGCGTGCCCGCTCGAACAAGCTGATGTTGCGGGGAAGGTCGTCGGGATGCGTGATGTCCTGCATCCTCAGCCCGAGTAGCTCCTGCCGTGTCCTCCCGCTGATCTCGCAGAAGCGGTCGTTCACGAAAGTGAACTTGCCCGTGAGGTCGACCTGCCCGAAGCCCGCAGCCGATTGCCCGATGAACGCAGCAAGCTGCTCTTCCCGCTGGCGCAAAGCCTCTTCGGCGCGCTCCAGACGCTGGGCGATCATTGGATCAGGCTCGGTGCAGGCGGACAAGGGAGTTAGCTGTTCTTGCATTCGACCCCTCTACTAAACGCATCCGAAACTAGCCCTTAACGTAGACGGTGGGAAGTGCACGAGAAAAGGCGCGCGGACCTCCGATGTCGCGGTTGAAACCGGTTACGCTGCCGCGCTCCCAACCCGCGCAGCTGAGATTGAGATCAAGCCTCATGCGCGCGCGCGGGCCATGTGGCAACTCGTCTGGCAGCCTCCATCTTGCCGCTGATGAAATGGAACCTGATACGAGGCTTGTTTGGCCTTGCCGCGCTTTCGATCGCTGGCTGTTCACCGCAATCGGCCGGCGCTTTGGCCGATGAGGGTGCTGAAGCGCTGCAGCCGGCGAGCAGGGGGTTGGATCCAGCCCTGATGGCAGAGGTGGTCGCCGGAGCGCGGAGGCTGCCTCGCCTCTATGCGCTGATCGTGGCACGGCACGGCCGTACGCTGGCTGACGGCTGAGGAGATCGGTACCACCTATTCGCGAGTCCGTGTAGGTCTCCGCTCTTGTATCGGTTTACGAACCCGGCGGGCCCGCTTGGTGCTGGTGCGCGAGGAACCGATTGGGCGCGAGGAAGTGGGGGAGCGGATCCGACGGCTTCGGAAGACGGACGCTTGCTGGCCGTTTGAAACACCTGAGCCCCAGCGACTCGGCAAGAGCCCTCACCAGGCCGACCGAAAAGGCTCAGACGGCAGCCCAGGCGCCCGTGCGCTCGCTTTCGAAGATCGCGTCGAGCACGCGCATGTTGAGGATGGCGTCCTCCACCCCGAAATCGGCTTCCCTTTGGCCTAGAACAAGCTGGGCGAAAGCCTCAGCCTGCTCGGCATATTGATCTGAGGGCGGCATGATTTCGCGCCGCGCCAGACTTGCGTCCATCGCGTGGCCGCGATCGACAAGGAGAGCAGTCGCGCGGTCCGCTGGCGCGTTGAAGGGGATCACGATCTCCACGCGCGCCTTGCTGCCGATGATCTCCAGCGACTGGTGCGGCACGGCTTGCGTCGAGCAGACGAAGCTCAGCTGGCGGCCGCCACCGAAGTCGGCGATGACGCTGGCGAGCCGGTCAGTCCTGAAATCGGGGTCACGGTCGATGAGCGATACCACGCGTTTCGGTTCGCTTTCGAACAGGAAGCGCGCGCCCACCACGGGATAGCAGCCGATGTCGAGGATGCCGCCGCCGCCGATGTCGGCTTTGTTTCGGACATTCTCCGGGTCTCGCAGAAAATAGGAGAAGACTGCCCGGATCGCGCGCAATTCCCCGAGTTCACCGGAGCGGACGATCTCGCGGGCGCGGAGCCATTGCGGGTGGTGGCGCACCATGAACGCTTCAACAATGTGAATTCCAGCAGGTGCTTGGCGAAGGCGCTCCGCGTCGTTCGCGTTGAGCCCGATCGGTTTTTCGCACAACACATGCTTGCCGGCACGCGCCGCGGCCAGGCTGAGGTCGACATGGAGGTGGTTCGGCAAGGGATTGTAAACCGCCTCGATCTCGGGGTCGGAGAGTAGCTCCTGGTAAGAGCCGTAAGCGCGGGGGATGCCCAGCTTGTCTGCTGCCGTTCGGGCGGACTCAAGGTTGCGCGAGGCGATCGCGACCACCTCGGAACTGCGCGACTTCATGATGCCGGGGATCACTTTGGTGATGCCGATCCGCGCCGTGGAAATGATCCCCCAGCGTAATTTGCCCCGCACAGCCATTGCCGCTCCTATCCGAACCGATCGCTAGTCCGTGTCGCCGTAGAGGATGGCTTGGAAGGCTCACATAGTTTTTGTGGCGGTGGCTCGGGCGGTTCGTGGTCTGCTTGCCAGAAAGCGAAGGCTCGCCGGATCGCCTCAGAAGGGCGTTGAAGCTCTCGACGAGCCGAAGCGGCGGGTGACGCCGAAGCCAAACATTTTACCAGCCGCGCCTTCGTTCAGCCCCTTGCTGCCGTAAACGGTCCAGTTCCAGCCATTCCCAAACGGCCCGCTCGCAACGGCGAAGATCTCCTTGGCCGATTTGAGCCCGATCGGCGACTGAGACCAGTCGTACGACCCGATCATCGTGACTTTGCCGAAGGTGAGCGTTGCACCCGCCGACATCAGCCAGCCGTTTTCCAGCTCGAGGTCTTGGCTGTCGCCATAGAAGCGGTAGCCGGCGGAGACGAACGGCGAAACGGAGCCGAACGACTTGGCGAATTCAATATCAATCCCGCCGTCGAGCTTGCCCGTCGAGATCGCGCGTGCACCAGTCGGAAGCTTCACTTGGCCTTGAACATTGACCTCGACCGGCAACCACTCGAACGGAAGCGACCTGCCGGCGGTGAGCGTGACGTCGCTGAAACCGCGTAGAACGGAACCATTTTCTTCCGGGCGTATCACTATTCCTCCGACCGTCACTTCGGAGCTGCCCGCGTCGATGTTGACGTAGGGCAGGGTCGCGCTGAGCGTCCATTCGCCGAATGTGGCGCTTGCGCCGAGGCTGGCAACACTTGCTTGGGTGCGCTCCGTTCCGCCGTACTTGCCCGCCGAGTAGCTGGCGGAGGTCGTGACGCTGAGGTCAGCGGCCAAAGCTTGCCCAGGCATGATCAGCCAAAGGAGCGGGAGCAGTCGGATCTGCATATGTCCCAAATGCATTGGGCGGAGCTGCAGCCGCAGCCCCGCCCAATCACTGATGTTCCCGGCTATCAGCCCTTGGTGCCGGAACGAGCTGCGCGTCTGGCGGCAGCAGCTTGGCGCTTGGCTTCTGCAGCCGCGCGCTTTGCCGCGGCACGCTCTGCTGCAGTCGCGCGCTTCGCGGCGGCAGCATCGCGCTTGGCTTGCGACTTCGCCACGGCGGCTGCGGCTTTGGCGTTAGCGGTGCTCGGCAGCGGCAAAGGCTGCGCCACAGCCGGTGCGGTTCCCGAAAGCAGCAGCGCTGCGGCGGCGATTGCGATGATCCTCATGGGTCTACTCCCTGAACGTTGTGATCCGTGTCTCCACCTTCCGTTTTGGGCAGAAGAAGCTGACAAGCAGTTCATTGCTATGGTTACCGATTTTCGAATTGGGCCAGGTGGATTTCGGACGATCTCGTGGTTGTCCCGCGGCCGGAGACGACAAATTCACCGCGGGACCATGGACAAACGGATGCGGAGGCGCATTTAATCCCGAAGACGAAAAAACGTTAGCGCGGGCAGCGCAGGCGCCCGTTCGCTTCAGCCGACCCGCCATGTCGCGACGGAAGTCGCTATGGTCCCAGACCCCCCAAAGCGGCGGGATGGAGCATCTGCAGGAGCAAGGCTGAGACGCCGGAGTTTTCGCAGCCGCGCCTATCATTTCAGCGAAGACCGGCACTCAGCTTGGTTATCTGAAGCCGTACCTGATGGGGCAGCAGGCGAGCCACCGGGCCGGCCGCCAGTCGCGCCTTCGTCGCGGCATCAGCACCACCGAACAGCAAGCCCACCACGGTGCCTGTATGGGCTATGCACGCACCCTCGGTGCCGAGCGCAACAAGTTGCTTCTCAAGAAGCGAGAAGATCCCGCTGAATCGATAGCGCTGGTTCAGTCGAGCCGACTCCGTGGAAATCTCAGAGAATGATCGTGAGTTCCGGTCTCGAGCTGCTTCTTCCAGAAGGTTGAGAAGGTTGTCGAGATATGGCTTGGATCGGCGCTCGAAGTGTAGGTTTGCGTTCGCAGTGTCAAATGTCTCGGGTGGGACGCACATCAGAATGGAATAGTCTGGGTACCAGTTGAAGTTTTTGATCCTGTCACCTGTCACGTGA
>JALYNE010000021.1 GCA_030773375.1 Pseudomonadota bacterium | reverse complement strand
AGCTTGTACGTCTGGTTCCCGACGACCAGTGTATGACCGGCATTGTGCCCGCCCTGAAAGCGGGCGACGACGTCTGCCCGGCTCGAGAGCCAGTCGACGATCTTGCCCTTTCCTTCGTCGCCCCACTGGGCGCCGATCACCGTTACGTTAGCCAAGCCGCTGTCTTCCCTTCCCTTGAAACGGGCCTCTAGACCATAATCGCGCTGCGTGAAACGGGCCGAGCGAAACTAGGCCCGCGGACGCGAGAGGTCCGCTCCGGTGCCGGCATAAGCGCCTCGTCAGAAACGAAGCGGCTTCACAGTTCTGACGCCCGGAAGCGCCTTGATGCGCGCAATCACCGCTTCGGGGACGTGCTGATCCACCGACAGGAGAAGAACCGCCTCGCCGCCTGTCGCACGGCGCCCGAGCTGGAAGGTACCGATGTTGACGCCCGCTTCGCCGAGCGTCGTTCCAAGCCGCCCAATGAAGCCGGGCTGGTCGTCGTTGACGATGTAGAGCATCTCGCCGGCAAGTTCGGCCTCGATCTTGATTCCGAAAATCTCGACCAGACGGGGCGCCGAATTGCTGAACAGTGTCCCCGCTACCGATCGATTGCCTTCGGGCGTCGTAACCGTCACCCGCACCAAGGTATGATAGTCGCCTTCGCGATCGTGACGGACTTCGCGAAGATCGAGGCCGCGCTCCTTCGCGAGGAAGGGGGCGTTCACCATGTTCACCGTGTCCGAATAGAATTGCATCAGCCCGGCAAGGACCGCGCCGGTGATCGGTTTCTGGTTGAGCGCTGCGGCCGCCCCCTCCACTTCGATCGCAACGCCGGTGAGGTGCGGGCCCTCCGTCTGCCCGACCAGCGAGCCGAGTTGCTGGGCCAGCGCCATATAGGGCTTCAGCTTCGGCGCTTCCTCTGCCGAGAGGGATGGCATGTTGAGCGCGTTGGTGACGCCGCCGCGGGTCAGGAACTCCGACATCTGCTCGGCGACCTGGATCGCAACGTTGACCTGCGCCTCCGTGGTTGACGCGCCAAGGTGCGGCGTTCCAACGAAACCGGGCGTTCCAAACAGCGGGTTTGCCTTGGCCGGTTCTTCGATGAACACGTCGAGGGCAGCGCCGGCCACGTGGCCGCTTTCGAGCGCTTCCTTGAGAGCGGCTTCATCGATCAGCCCCCCGCGGGCACAATTGATGATGCGGACTCCCCGCTTGGTCTTGGCCAAATTCTCGCGGCTGAGGATATTGCGCGTCTGATCAGTCAGCGGGGTGTGAAGAGTGATGAAATCCGCCCGCGCGAGCAGATCGTCGAACTCGACCTTTTCGATGCCCAGCGCCACCGCCCGCTCGGACGTCAGGAACGGGTCGTAAGCGACCACCTTCATCTTCAGGCCCAAGGCACGGTCGGCAACGATCGAGCCGATATTGCCGGCGCCGATCAGGCCCAGGGTCTTGGACGTGAGCTCGACGCCCATGAAGCGGTTCTTCTCCCACTTGCCGGCCTGCGTGGAGGCATCGGCGGCGGGAAGCTCACGGGCAAGCGCGAACATCAGCGCAATCGCATGCTCGGCCGTCGTGATTGAGTTGCCGAAGGGGGTGTTCATGACAACAACACCCTTGGCCGTCGCGGCTGGGATGTCGACATTGTCGACGCCGATGCCGGCGCGGCCGATCGCCTTGAGGTTTGCGGCGGCTTCGAGGAGGTCGGCGGTCACCTTGGTGGATGAGCGGATCGCAAGGCCGTCATACTCGCCGATGATGCTCTTCAACTCATCCTTGGAAAGGCCGGGCTTCAAGTCGACGTCGACGCCATTTTCGCGAAAGATCTGAGCGGCCTTGGGATCCATTTGGTCCGAGATCAGGACTTTGGGCATTCCTGTTTCCTTTGTCGCATGCTCCCGTCCGCAACGGCGCCGGGAGGGGGAATGTTAGGGCTGGGGGGTTGGGAAGGAGGGCTGCCCCTCCCCCGGTCTCGCGCTCAGCGCGAGAAACTTAGGTGTTGCGCGCCTGGTGGAACGCCCAGTCAAGCCACGGGCCGACCGCTTCGATATCGTCGGTCTCCACCGTTGCACCACACCAGATGCGAATACCCGGCGGGGCGTCCCGGTAGCTGCCGATGTCGAACGCGGCGCCTTCGGATTCCAGGATCGACGCCATTTTCTTGACGAGCGCCATCTGAGCATCCACGTCCAGCCCGGGCACGGCCCGATCGGCGAATTTCAAGCAGACGCTGGTGTTGGAACGCGTTGCAGGATCGGTCGCGAGATGCTCGATCCAGGGCGTTCGCTGCACCCATGCATCAAGGGCGGCGGCATTGGCATCGGCGCGGGCAATCAGCGCGAAGAGCCCACCAAGACTCTGCGCCCATTCAAGCGCGAAGATATAGTCTTCCACCGCGAGCATCGATGGGGTGTTGATGGTCTCGCCCTTGAAGATGCCTTCGATGAGCTTGCCACCCCCCTCGACCGCGCTCGGGACAGGCTTGGTCATGCGGAAGATCTTCGGCACCGGCCAGGCAGGCGTGTAACTTTCCAGCCGCTCGACGGCACGGGGGCCGAGGATGATGACGCCGTGCGCGCCCTCCCCGCCCAGCACCTTCTGCCAGCTGAAGGTGACCACATCGAGCTTGTCGTAGGGGAGGTCCTGCGCGAAGCAGGCGGAGGTCGCATCGGCAATGGTAAGGCCTTCGCGCTTATCCGCTATCCAGTCGCCATTCGGCACGCGCACTCCCGACGTGGTGCCGTTCCAGGTGAAAACGACATCGGTTGCGGGATCCACTGCCGCGAGGTCGGGGAGCGCTCCATAAGGCGCCTTCATCACCGTCGCATCGAGCTTCAACTGCTTCACGGCGTCGCTGACCCAGCCTTCGCCGAAGCTTTCCCAGGAGAGCATCGTCACCGGGCGCGCACCCAGCATGCTCCACATCGCCATTTCAACGGCACCCGTGTCGGAACCCGGAACAATGCCGATCCCGTGCGAAGCGGGCACCCGCAGCACCTTACGCGTGAGTTCGATGGCATATTCAAGACGCGCCTTGCCCAGCTTCGACCGGTGCGAGCGGCCGAGCGATCCCAAAGCCAGATGTTCGGGGCCCCAGCCCGGCGGCTTGGCGCATGGTCCGGAAGAAAAATGCGGACGGGCGGGTCGGGTGTCAGGTCTTTCCGGATGCGCAGCCAAAGCGGCGGCGTCCGGCCGATAATTCGTCATTTGCAGACTCTCCTCACAGAGAGCACGCGCCGCGTTGGGACGGCGTGGCCCGCCGGCGGCCTTAAAGAAGCCGGCGGGCGTGTCAACCGAAGGTGCTTATTTCTTTTTGAAGAGCACCTGCCCGCGGCGGGAGACGAGCAGCTTTTCCAAAGTCACCGGGTGAAAATAGGCTTCCACCCGATTGCCCTGCGGGTCCGTCCCGTAAACCTCGTAGCAACCGCCATCGACCTTCGACTTGCGCACCTGCCAGCCTTGGCCGGTCAGCGTCTGCTGAAGCGCTTTCTGGCTCTTCCAGCCGGACTGTGGCCCGGCGTTGCACTTCATCTTGCCGGTGGCAAAAGCGGGCGCAGAAACGGAAAGCGCCGCGGCGGCAAGGATGAGCTTGGGCAGGTGATTCATTCAATTTCCTCCAGATGTAGGCAGTTGGATAGCCGATAAGCGCTGCCGGCCAGATGAACGGGACCTCAGCAACTGCAAGACGCGCCACGCTTCCAGTGCGGCGAGGGGTGCGAAATTCATCAATGCCGCGCTGACATCGTCATGGACGAACATCCAGTGGACGAGCGTCAGGACAGCGGCGGGGTAGGCCAGGCGCTGCAGACGTTTCCAACCCCCTTTCAGCGCCCGCATCGATGCATCATTGCTCGTCAGAGCAAGCGGCAGGAACAGAAAAAAGGCGGCCCAGCCGGTCCAGATGCCGAGTGCACCGATTTCCGCCAGCACGTTCTGAACGGTCTCCATGTCGAGCATGTAGAAAGTGAGGTGGAGCAGCGCGTAAGCAAAACCGGCAACTCCAAAAGCGCGGCGCCTGCGAACCAGCCACTGGACCCACTGCCGGCCCCGGAAGAGGATCGACAAGGGAGTGATCATCAGCGCGAAGATGATGAGCCGAGCCGACCATTCCCCGCTCGGGTGAAGAAGATCCGCCACCCAGATATCCGGATCGGTGAGGTAGGTCAGGACCATCAAGACGCCCGGAAGCGCGAGCAGCAGCCAGAGCAGGAGCTGGCTGCCCAAAAGCTTGATGATCGCCGCCGCCATGACAGCCCCTTAGACTATTGCGAACGATTATCAATAGCCGAGCACTTGACCGGAACGCCTCTGCCGCGCAGGCATGGCGCCATGCGGAGGGGACTTGTTATCGCTTTTCTGCTGCTTACGAGCTGCATCCCGAAAGTGGATACGCCGCGCGATTCCGGCGCTCCTGCGCAGCCGACCAAACAGACGCTGCAGTGCCATGCTGACCTGCGCAACGAGGAAATCGAGTTCCGGATCCTGCGGGACCGCCAGTTCGAAAACGGCTGCTCCGCGATCGGCGCAGTGCAGCTCCGAGACATCGGCACACCGGTCAGCAATCTGGGCGCGATGACCTGCCCGCTCGCGAGAGGGCTTGCCCGCTGGACGCGCGAGGCGGTGCAGACCGCTGCCCTTCAATGGATGAAAAGCCGGGTCACGCGGATCGAGAGTTTCGGCAGCTATGCCTGCCGGCCGATCAACGGCGTTGCCGGCAATCGCCTTAGCGAGCACGGCCGCGCGAACGCGGTCGACATCGCAGCCTTCGCATTCGCGGATGGTCGGCGAGTCACGGTGCTGGACGGCTGGAACTCCGAGGATGAGGGCGTACGACGCTTTCTGCGCGCCGTTCACCAGGCTGGCTGCCGGCGCTTCGACGCTGGCCTGGGCCCCGACGCCAATGCGCTGCATCGCGACCACCTTCACTTCGATATGGGACAGCGCCGATATTGCCGCTAAAGGCGCGACCATGACAAATCCTGTACCCCCGAAGCGCTTGTTTTCCCCGGCTGCCGAAGAAGCCAAAACGGCCCAACCGACAACCTTCAGTCCGCAGACGCAGGATTCGGCCTATCGCCTCGCCTTCCAGGACATGGACTTCCTGCTGCGGCAGGACCTGCGCCCGGTTCGGTTTCAGCTGGAGCTTTTAAAGCCCGAGCTGCTGCTCGATGAAGCCGGCATCGAATCCACCTTCGTCATCTACGGGTCGGCCCGAATCCCGGAGCCGTCAAAGGCAGACGCACTGATCCAGACGGCTGCGACCGAACACCAGCGCCTCATCGCGGAGCGGCTGAAGGCGAAGTCGAAATATTATGAGGAAGCGCGCCGCCTTGCTCGCATCGCCAGCCGCGTCGGCCCCACTGCGGACGGCAAGAGGCAGTTCGTGGTTTGCTCCGGGGGCGGCCCATCGATCATGGAGGCCGCGAACCGCGGCGCAGTCGACGAGGGCAAGGAATCGATCGGCCTCAACATCGTGCTGCCGCACGAGCAGCTGCCCAACCCTTTCGTCACTCCCTCGCTGAGCTTCCAATTCCATTATTTCTCGCTGCGCAAAATGCACTTCCTCATCCGAGCGCGCGCGGTAGCGGTTTTTCCGGGCGGTTTTGGCACGTTCGACGAGTGTTTCGAGCTGCTGACGCTGATTCAAACCGGTAAGATCAAGCCGTTGCCGGTCATCCTGTTCGGTCGCGAGTTCTGGGAACGCGTTATCGATTTCCAGGCGCTCGTCGATGAAGGCACCGTTTCGCCCAATGACCTCGATCTCTTCAAGTTCGTCGAGACCGCCGAGGAAGCTTGGGATTATGTCTGGCAGTTCTACGAAAGCAGCTCAGAGATGCTGAGCTCCGCCAAGTAAGGCGCTGCCTCGGCAGGCGAAGCGGTCGAACTGAACGCTCCGCTTCTGCCGACGCGCCCTACCGCGCAGTTCGGGGCCATAACGGCCAAGTCGCCGGCGCGCTTCACCTTGAAAACCGAAGAGCTCAAGCGCGTGACGAGGCTCGGCATGATCGTCAGCGAGCGCCTCGACAAAGCGCTCGCTGGGAGCCGCTTATGAGCCCTTGGTGCCGGGGACGCTGACTTCGACGTCGACCTTTTCGGGGACGCTCGAGACGCCGCCGCCGAAAATGTCGTTCCGGAAGACAAAGAGCAGCACAAGGATCAGCAGGAGGACGATCGCCAGTGCGATGGTGCCGCCCCCGCCCCGCCGCTCGGTATGAACCACGGTGGTATTACGCTCGGTATCGCGGTCGTCGGTCATGACTATTACTCCTGTTATGCAGCCGTAACGAACGCGGCGGCACGCAAGCGGTTCCGCGGCCCCAAGTGTCAGATGGTTGAGGCGGATCAACCGGCTTCGGCTTATCCGGCCAAATACTAGACCCCACCCGGGCGGATGCGGCGGAGCACAAACAGAGTCAGCGCACGCGCTGCCACGCCGAGCAGCACCGAGGCGCCGCCGATGGTGAGAAGCGCAAGCACGGGACCGGGACCCTCGTTGGTGGGGCCGGGATCGAGCAACGCAACCGCGAAACCGGTCAGCGCAAGCACGGCAATGGTTGCGGCGAAGGCCGCAAGACCAGTGAGATCGGCAATCCTGCGATTGCTCGGACGTGGGGGTTTACTGCTCATCCTGCTCGGCTCAACGCACCGAGACCGCCGGTGATCCAGGAGCGGCAGCTTGAGGTGCCGGAGACGCTTTGCTCTTCGCGTGTCTCGCCTTCCATTCCATCGCCATCCGAACGCGGCTCGCACCCGAAGGATGATCGAAAAAGACCATCTCTTCGAGCGGGCTCGGCTCGATCTTGCGATATTCCGACAGCTTCATCGCGATCGAAGCGAATCCGTCCGGCTCGCGCGCGGCATCAAGCCCGAAAGCGTCCGCCTGGCTTTCGTTGATCCGAATGAGGCTGTTCAGAACCGGGGTCATCGCCAGCAGGTAAAGCGTGAAGACGCTGGTGAAGAGCGGCGTAACCGCGGGATCGGCGCTGTCCCGAACACCCCAGCGGCGCCCCGCGCGGGCCAGGATAATTGACGTCAGCCGCCAGAGCAGGAAAAGCCCCAGCGCGAATACGGCAGTGAGCGCCGCCACCGTGATCGGAATGTGATTGAAGACGTAGTGGCCAAGCTCGTGCCCCATCACCGCTTTCACTTCCTCGGGCGTGCTGCGGTTGAGCAGGTTGTCGTTCAATGAGATCCGAATGGTCGGCCCAAGGCCCGACACATTGGCGGAAATGCGCTTATGCTGCTTCGACTGGTCGAAGACGTAGATGTCGTCGGCGGGCACCCCTTGAGCACGCGCCATATCTAGGATCTGGTCGCGAAGAGGGCTTGCCGCCATCGGCTTGTAATCGTTGAACAGCGGACTGATGAACACCGGCGTGATCATGATCCCCCCAAGGCCAACAGGGCGCTGATTGCACCCGCGCCCCAAAGCCATCAGCTTCGCGGCGCATGGCGGATCACTGCAAAGATCACCGTCAGGAAGACCGCACCCATGATCGCACCGAGCGCCATGGAGATCGCCTGCTCCCCCAACCAAGGCCCAAAGCCGAGGTTCATTAGGTCGTACTGTTTTTCTCGCAAATAGTCTGTGTAGATCCCCCAAGGGAGCGCCAGCAGGCTTGACACGATGAAGAATGTGAAGGCGTAGAGCGCGGGCTGCAGCCAGCGGCGGCGCGTCACCCGCTCCGCCCAGTTCCGCGACGTGGCCGACCAGCCGAAGCGGAGCATTGCCCAAGCGATCAGCACCCCGACGACGGCGTTCCAGAGCAACAGCCAGTATTTGCCTTCGAAATAGGCGTTGGACCTGGCCCGCGCCGCGCCCGAGAGGGTGTCGAGATACGCCCGGGTCGCAGCCTCAACGTCAATGGTTTGAGCCGCCGCCACAAATGTGTCGATCATCCCGCCCTCCCCCTCCGGCCGAGTTTGAGCGCCTTCGCCCTACCTCCGCGTCTGCTCCCGCCAGCCTCCTGTCCTGCGAGGCGATTTCGCCTGCCCATGATGGCTCTTGTGTGCGCCCGCCATAGCCGCTCGGGGCTGCACAAACTCATCCTGGCATAGGGTCCCGGCTTCGCGGCAGCAACGGCTCCCGTGTCCCGCTTGTCTTTTCCTCGCCGGCTGCTCTATTCGCTGCCTTTCACTTGCGGGGGCGCATGCTCAGCCTGAACTTCATCCGTGATCACCGTCAGGTCGTCGAAAAGGCGATCGCCGATAAGAATGTGAAGCTCGACCTCGGCGAATTGTTGCGGCTGGACGGAGAGGTCCGCGCGATGAAGAGCGACGTGGACGAGCTTCGGCGGCAGCGGAACGAGATCAGCGCCAGCTTCAAGAATGCCGATCCTTCCGAGCGGCCCGCGCTCGGAGCACGCGCCAAGGAGATGGGCGCACGCGCCGCCGAGATCGAAGCGGCGCTCGGCGAAAAATCAGCGGCCCTCGACGCGCTGATGCTGCGCCTGCCGGGGATCCCATGGGACGGGGCGCCCGTCGGACCGGACGAGAGCTACAATGCCGTGGTCCGACAGGAAGGCGAGCTTCCCCGTTTCGATTTCGAGCCGCGCGACCATGTCGCACTTGTCGAGATGAACGACTGGGCCGACCTTTCCCGCATCACCCAGGTTTCGGGGTCGCGCATGTATGCGCTGAAGGGCCGTCTGGCACTGCTCGAGCAGGCGCTGATGTTCCACGCGCAGCAGAAGCTCGCCGCGGACGGTTTCACGCTGATGACCGTGCCTGCGCTCGCCCGGCCCCAGGCCTTCGTGGCGACGGGCCACTTTCCCGGCCACGAGGAAGAAGCATACGAAATCCCCGAGGACGAGCTCTACCTTGCCGGCACGGGCGAGATCGCGCTCACCAGCCTCCATTCGGGAGAGATACTGGAGGCTGCGCAGCTGCCGATCCTCTACGCCGGCTATTCGCCGTGCTTTCGACGCGAAGCCGGCAGCGCCGGCAGGGACGTGCGCGGGCTGCTGCGCGTCCACCAATTCTACAAGCTCGAACAATATGTGATCTGCCAGGACGACGAGGCGGAATCCGCAAGGTGGCACGAGCGGCTGCTCGCCAATGCCGAGGCGCTGCTTCGTGACCTCGAAATCCCATACCAGGTTGTCGAGACCTCGACCGGCGACATGGGGCTGGGCAAATTCCGAATGAACGACATCGAAAGCTGGGTACCAAGCCTGGCCAAGTATCGAGAGACGCACAGCTGCTCGACACTCCACGACTGGCAAGCGCGGCGGGCGAACCTCCGCTGGCGGGACGAGAACCGGAAGGTCCGCTTCGTCCACACGCTCAACAATACGGCGCTCGCTTCCCCCCGTATCCTCGTGCCGCTGCTCGAAAACCATCAGCAAGCAGACGGGCGCGTTCGCTTGCCCAAGGCGCTGCACGCGCTGATGGGCGGCGAGTATCTCTAGAGACGCCGATCAGCGGCCGCCGCGGTGGATGATGATCCGCGAAGCGGCAGCTTTGCTGCCGCGGCTATGGCGCTCCTTCGGCAAGCTCGGGGAGCGCGGCCCGGCGGATGGGCCGCCGCTGATGGTGATCCCCGGCTTTCTCGCCACCGATCGAACGACGCTGGGCCTGCAGCGGTCCCTGGCGAACGCAGGCTATCGAGTCACCGGCTGGGGAATGGGCCTCAGCACCGGAGTCCAGGTGGATACGCTCGACCGCCTCGTCGCGCGGATGGAGCGCTTCGGTCGCGGCCGCCCCGTGATCCTGGTCGGCTGGAGCCTTGGCGGCATCTATGCACGCGAAGCTGCCAAACGGCGCCCCGATCTCGTCGACAAGGTGATCACCTTGGGCTCACCCTTTTCAGGCGACAGGCGAAACAACAATGTTTGGCGCCTCTACGAACGGGTCGCCGGCCACCCCGTCGATGATCCGCCGATCAAAACCGATGTCGCGGAAAAGCCGCCGGTGCCGACGCTCGCCGTCTGGTCGCGCCGCGACGGCATCGTCGCCGTAGCCGCCGCACGCGGCAAGGAGGGCGAGAGCGACCGGCAGGTCGAGCTCGACTGCACCCACATGGGGTTTGCGGTAAGCGGAAACTGCTATCCGAGAACCGTCGAGTTGGTGCGGAGCTTCCCGGGAAGGACGCTGTCACAGCAGTCTCAAAGACCCTTCGGGTGAGACGCTGTGGCGAACACCGGCGCGGGCGAAGAGCGAGCCGATTGCGACCTTCGAATCCGTGGCACCGCGGTCGAGGATTTCCCCAATGTCGCGGCTGAGCAACGGATCCTCCGAGACCTCGTCCAGCAGAGCCAGCCATTCCGCGCGCGTGACTACCCCGTCGGCACCTTTTTCCCTGATCAGGCGCTGCACGAAGTGCGTGAACGAACCACCCGATGCGGCCTCGGCAACCAGCGCGAACACCACCCCGCAGGCATAATGAGCGCGGTACTCGTGCCGCTCGATGGCGGCGGCAACGCCGCGGCCGGCGCTGAGCTTGACGCAGTCGTCGAGCTCGCTCTGCAGCTTCACCCCTGCGTCGTAGCCAGCATGGACCTGCGGCACCATCCGGATCGCAAGCAGGTCGGCACCGCCCTCCGTAATCCAGGACTCGTAGGGAGAGCCGTAGCGGACCTTCTGCCCGAGCCAGAAATGGGCTGCTTCGTGAGCAATGAACCAGAGCCCGTAGTCGCGGCCCCTTGGACTTTCGTTAAGGACACCTTCTCCTTCGTACCTCATCGCGATCAGACCCGGCAGCACGCTGCCGCTCATGCTGGCTTTGCCCTTGCTGGGTCCGGCCCAGTTCACCATCACCGTCGGCTTGGGGCCGGGTGGTGGGCCGAGCACCGCTGCGTATCGGCCGAGTATCTCCGGCACCGATTGCTGAAGCGTCTCGCGAATCCACTGCGGCAATTGCGGGTCAATGACCGCCGCCATTGCATCGGTGACGATCGGTTGGGCTGGGCCGAATAAGACATAGGTGCCGCTGTCGTCGGCCATCGTGACCGAACCTAAGCGGCGCCCAGCATGAAGCACCGGTCCGTCCGCGTCCCGGAAGCGGACCCTGGTCCTGCTGTCGGGCACCCCCGCCTTGTTCAGATCCGCAGACAGCCCCGCCGCAGTTGCGGCAGAAGAGAGGGGAAATGCATCGAACTGCTCGCTGAAGAGGGCGATGGACCCGTCGGTGAAAAGAAGAGCGGGATCGTAGCTCGTGGCCACGGTTCCTCCGAAGGGCGTAAAGCGGATGCGTACGTTTCGCGGCACGGATCCGCCGTCTGCAGCGAGGAAGACGTCATAGCGCCCGCGCCGCTCCAGTCGCACGCCTGGCGTTTCGACGGTCCAGCTCTGTGGTCGCCAGGACCTTCCATCATGGGTGACGGGCGAACCAACGAACACCCATGCTGGCGTGGCGCGGTTGAAACGGAAATCGGCGGTCCAGGCTTCCCCTTTTCGGAGCACGTTCACGTGAACCGCGACAGGCGGTGCCGCTCCGGCGAATTGCTCCTGCGCGCCGCCGGGACCGGCGCAGGCGTCAAGCATCAGGAGCAAATGGAGGGTGATGCGTTTCATGCAGCCTCAGGGATGTTGACGATGATGAACGCGTAGGCCTCCGCCACTTCGCGCAAGCTGTCCCAGCGGCCGGACTTGCCGCCATGTCCCGCGCCCATGTTGATCTTCAGAAGGAGCAGGTTCTTGTCCGTCTTGGTCGCGCGGAGCTTTGCAGCCCATTTGGCCGGTTCCCAATAGGTCACGCGTGGGTCGTTGAGGCCGCCGGTGATCAGCATCGGCGGATAGGCTTGTGCCTTCACATTGTCATAAGGCGAATAGCTTCGGATCAGCTCGAACGCCAATTTGTCGGTGATCGGATTGCCCCATTCCGGCCACTCGCCCGGAGTGAGCGGCAGCGTGTCGTCGAGCATCGTGCTCAGCACATCCACGAACGGCACGTCTGCGACAACCGCGCCCCAAAGCTCGGGATCCGAGTTGGCGACGGCGCCCATGAGCTCGCCGCCCGCCGATCCGCCCTGAATGCCAATCCTCCCGGGCGCCGTGAACCCTTCGGCGATCATGCCTTTGGCGGCATCGACGAAATCGTTGAAAGTGTTGGTGCGCTTTTCGAGCTTGCCCTCAAGGAACCAGCCGTAGCCGAGATCGTCGCCGCCGCGAATGTGCGCGATCGCGCAGGCAAAGCCGCGGTCAAGAAGGCTGAGACGCGCCGTCGAGAAGCTCGGCGGGATCGCGTAGCCATAAGCGCCATAGGCGTAGAGGTAGAGCTTACCCCGGCGGTTTTTTCGGAAGCCCTTCTTGTACACGACCGAGACCGGCACGCGCTTGCCGTCCCGCGTCGGCAGCATCAGCCGCTCCGTCTGATATTGCGACGCGTCGTAGCCGGACGGGATCTCCTGGACCTTCAGCACTTCGAGCCGGTCCTCGTGCGCGTGGTAATCGTAGACGGTGCCTGGCGTCACCATCGAGCTGTAGGAAAGCCGGTAAGCTTGGGGCGCGAACTCCGGATTGGAGCCGAGCGAAGCGGTGTAGCTTGCCTCGGGAAAGCGGATGCGCCGCTCCTCGCCGGAATAGGAGCGAAGGCGGATCTGGTCGAGGCCGTTCAGCCGCTCTTCGATGACGAGGTGGTCACGAAACGCGGCGACCCCGCGCAGATAAACCTCATCGCTTCCCGCAATGAGCGTGGTCCACTCACCGGGCGTGGCGGGGTCCGCCTGCGCCACCCGGAAGTTGATATGTTCGTCGTTGACGAGGATCCAGAGCTTCCCGTGCGCGGCATCGACGGAATAAATCCGGTTCGGCTGACGGGCGGAAATGAGCGTGAGCTCCGCGCCGGCATCATCGGCCGGCACGAAGCGCACTTCGCTCGAGCTGTTGTCGCCGGTGCCGATCAAGATAAGGCTCCGGTCCTGCGACTTGCCCACCCCGACGGAAAAGCCCTTGTCCTCCGCTTCCTCATACAAGGTCACGTCTTCACCCGTTTCCTGGCCAAGCCAGTGAAGCCGAGCGCGGTAGCTCCGCCAATGCTCATTCACTTCGGTGAAAACGACCCCGTGCGAGTCCGCAGTCCAGACGGGGCTGCCGATGCCCACTTCGGTGACGGTCTCGATATCCTCGCCGCTCGTCAGATCACGGATCCTGAGCTTGAACCGCTCGGAGCCATCGTCGTCCACCATGGTCGCGGCGTAGCGGCCGTCCGGGCTCGTCGCGATCGCTCCCAAGCGGAAATATTGCTTACCCTCCGCTTCGGCCGGCTCGCTGAAGATGAGCATGTCATCGCCGCCCGCTGCCGGCTTTCGGAACCAGTTGCGATACTGCGCGCCCGCCTCGAAGGCCCACCAATAGAGCCAGTCCCCGTCCTTCACCGGAACGGAGCGGTCGTCCTCCTTCATCCGCCCCTTCATTTCCAGGAAGAGCTCTTCGATGAGCGGCTGGTGCGGCGCCATCGTCGATTCGAAATAAGCGTTTTCGGCCTTGAGGTAGGCCAGAACGTCCTCGTCCTCCACGGTCGGATATCCGGGGTCCCGCAGCCAATGATATGGATCCTCGACGGCGTAGCCATGACGTTCATAGCTGTAGGGGCGCTGCTGGGCTGTGGGCGGGCTAAGGGTCATCGTCTCTTCCGGCTGGGGCGCTGCTGGTCTATTCGGGGGCCCACATAGCCACGTCCGGGGATTTTGCCATGTCGACCTACGAAGACCGTCTCGCCGCGCTTCGCGCGCAGTTGAAGGGGGACCGGCTGGACGGCTTCGTCGTGCCGCTGACGGACGAACATATGAGCGAATATGTCGGAAGTTATGCGCAGCGCCTGGCGTGGCTGACCGGCTTTCAAGGCTCGGCCGGGTCCGCTGTGGTGCTCTCCCAAGAGGCTGCGATCTTCACTGATGGCCGCTACACGCTGCAGGTCCGCGAGCAGGTGGACGGGCGGCACTGGGCCTATCACTCGGTGCCCGAAACGAGCGCCGCCGAATGGCTGAAGCAGCACGCAGCCGAAGGCGCTCGCATCGGCTACGATCCTTGGCTCCACACCAAGGATTGGGTGACGAGGGCGCGCCAGGCGCTCGCCGAGAAGGGCGCCGAACTCGTTCCAGTGCCGCGCAACCCGATCGACGCGATCTGGTCCGATCGCCCCCAGCCATCCAAGGCGCGATTGATGGTCCAGCACGAAGACCATGCCGGCAAGTCGTCAGCCGCCAAGCGTCAGGACATGGCGGATTGGCTGAAGGAGCAAAAGGGCGATGCGGCCGTGCTCTCCGCGCTCGATTCCATCGCCTGGACCTTCAACGTGCGCGGGCAGGACGTCGAGCACACGCCCGTCGCTTTGTCGTTCGCACTTGTCCATCAGGACGGCACCGCCGATCTGTTCGTTGAACCCGAAAAGATCGGGGAGGATGTCCGCCAGCATCTCGGCAATGGCGTGCGTCTTCACGACCGCGCGGCATTCGAGCCGTTCCTCGGTTCGTTGGGGGGCAAGACCGTTGTCGCCGACCCGGAGCGTGCGGTCGCTGCGATCTTCGAAGCGTTGGAAGCCGCGGGGGCCAAGGTCGTGCAGAAGCGCGATCCATCCGTTCTGCCAAAGGCAATCAAGAACGAGGCCGAGATACGCGGCCACAAGGCGGCGCAGGCGCGCGATGGCGCCGCGCTGGTTCGCTTCCTCCACTGGCTGTCCGTCGAGGCCCCAAAGGGCCGGGTCGACGAACTCAGTGCGGCGGCGAAGCTGCAGGCCTTCCGGCAAGCCGGCGGCGATCTTCGCGACACGAGCTTCGACACGATATCGGGCGCGGGGCCGAACGGCGCCATCGTCCATTATCGCGTCACGGAAGCGACCAACCGGCGGATCGAGATGAACTCGCTATATCTCGTCGATTCGGGCGGGCAGTATCCGGATGGAACCACTGACGTCACCCGCACCGTCGCGATCGGCGAGCCCACGGCGGAGATGCGGGACCGTTTCACGCGGGTGCTGAAGGGCCATATCGCCGTTGATCTTGCGCTCTTCCCCGATGGCACGCGCGGAAGCCAGCTCGACACCCTCGCCCGCCAGTTTCTCTGGCGAGCCGGGCTCGATTACGCCCATGGGACCGGCCACGGGGTTGGAAGTTACCTGTCCGTCCATGAAGGCCCACAGCGCATCGCACCGGCGGGAAGCAGCCAGTCGGGCGGCGATGAGCCGCTCCGCGCCGGCATGATTCTTTCCAATGAGCCGGGCTATTACAAGACCGGCGAATACGGCATCCGGATCGAGAACCTGGTTCTGGTGAGGCCCGTTGACGTCGCGGGTGCCGAAAAGAAGATGCTCGGCTTCGAGACGCTCACCTTCGCGCCGATCGACCGAAGCCTTGTCGAGGTCGGGCTGCTCTCGCCTGAGGAGCGGCAGTGGCTGGACGCGTATCACCGCAAGGTCGTCGAGCTCGTTGCGCCCCAGCTCGATAGCGCTGCCCGCGAATGGCTCGAAGAGGTCTGCCGCCCGATCTAGAGCAACTTGCGTGAAATTGGGGTCAGTGCTCTTTTCCGTTCGGGCTGAGCTTGTCGAAGCCCTCTTTCGCCCCTTGAGGGGAAAGGTTTGCCCCTTGAACGAAAAGAAGGACAGCCCTTCGACAGGCTCAGGGCGAACGGGTCAGATTTAGCGCAGTCTGCTCTAATCCTGTGTATCGCGGCCAGCTTCTGCCGGAGGGGCGGAGCTTTCGCCGCGCGCCTGCGCCTTACGTCGGCGGAGATTCTCGCGCAGCGCTTCCGCCAGCCGTTTTTCGCGTTCCTCGTCGGTTTTTGCCATGGGCGCCAGCTAGTCCCTTCGGAGCGCCTGCCGCAACCTGCCTTGACATTGCATTGGCCAAGCGGCCATAGCGCCGCGTCCCTCGACACAGCGATGCTGCCGTAGCTCAGTGGTAGAGCGCATCCTTGGTAAGGCTGAGGTCGTGAGTTCAATCCTCACCGGCAGCACCATCGCTTCAATGACTTAGGGGAAGTGACCACTCCAGCTGTGGGGCGGCAGGACCCGGGTAGGACACTAAGCTCAGTCAAGCGCGCTCCGCGCCAGCTCGCCGCACCGTCCGTGTCCCCTTCGTTTGTACGCACCTCTAGCTCTCACTCGCCGAGCGTCCCTCGGATCACGCTAACTTAGACGCGCGCATATCCAATCAGCATCTTTCCCGCTTTCCCCGTCGAATTAACGAATTTCGGGAATCATAAATCGGGAACGTGTTTTGGGAAAACGAAACCCGCCAGCAGCGTGCCATCGAGCGCCAAGCCGGTTTCCTCGCTGGAGGTTCGTTTGTGGGAATGGCGGAAGGCGGACGGTCTCCGCTCTTAAGGTGAGCTATGTGCCGCGATGTAAGTAGACGATGCCGCTCACCGTTAATCTGACGGGAAGCGGTAAATTTCCTTTCCGCGGCGAACCATTGAAATCGAGGGGCCATCCTTATCGACGGCCACATCAACCCGATCCTTCGTATCGGCGTTGAAGAGCCGGAGCGTCGTCGCGCCTGTCGGCTCGGCGATAAACATCGCGTGCTGCTTGTTCTTGTCGTCCAGAGTCAGCAGAACGTTTGAATATCCGTGGTCAACAGTCGCGTAGCCACTCCGCTCTACGCCTTCAGCGTCAAACAGCAGCAAACCAGAGATCGTATCCTCTGGCCTTCCACCCCGTGTTTTGTTTTGTTGTCCATTGACGACTGCGGTAGGAAGAGGAGAACCTATCTTAACACGGGTAACACCGTTTTTGTCGACGACATTTAGTTCACGGACACGTAGTACATCTAGAACCTGGGAGTCCGGCTTGGCAGCTGTTGCCGCAACGGCGCGATTTACTACTGCTCCGAAGATGGCCAGAACACCGAACGCTGAACTGACGGCTGCCGCAACGAACGCGATTCGAAACCTTCGTTCGAGATGGGCAACTCGGAGGGTGAGGTCAGCTTCAGCGTCAGGCATGAGCGTGTATCCTTGATGTGTCATGTTACTAATACACGCATGCAGCGAAGGGCAATAGGGTGGTTCCCTTTTCACCATCCATTCCGGGAAGACTCCCAGCGGCATCAAAGGGTAGGGCCGGTCGGTTTTGACACCATGCAGCCACCCACGGTTTTCCAAGGGTTGCGGAGTGTCACAAACCCGTGTCAGAACGCAACATGCAGATCGGCTATTCGTTATATGCTCGGGTACTACCGGACGATAGACATACCCGGTTTTACCGTCATTGATCCGACAGCCGATTATGAATTCGATCATATCGAACTTGCCGCTCAGTACGCCACAAAGTTTTCCACGGCGGTAGCAGACTAAGCGCGGAAAACGTTCCAGCCCGTCTCAAGCAAGCTTGCGAGCTGCTGGATATCCGTCCCGACATGATCGCTATGGTTCTGCGGCGGGATTGCGAGGCGGAAATCGCACGCTGGGCTGAGGGCGTCAGCTTGTCTCAAGAAGCGGAGAGCGGCAGGCTTAATGAGATCGCTGAGCCCATTTTCGAAGGTCACTTTCCTAAGTTGCTAATCAGCTCAACCCGCCAAAAACGCAGCGATATCGCTTCGGTATGGATATTCGTCGAGGGTGACCAGGCTGCATTCGTCCGACTGCGGCTGGGGGATGAGCGGTCGTTCAACATTGACCTATCCGCCGAAGAGGCAGGCGATTTGGCGTAGCTGGCGCCCTTCGCAGCGGAATACATCGTCCGCTGGAACCTGGGAGAAATCGGCGGGAATGCTGATGGGTCCTACCCCTGTCCTACCCAGGTCCCCATTATGATGACTGGTGACAGTCAGCCTGTTGATTTTACTGACTTGTTTCGGCGCGTCGAACTGGCATCCGTCGCCTCTGGCGGGCATCGGTCACTTGCGAGCGGCCGCTGCAAGATCAAAGGTGCACGCCGCACCGGCACCCAGGCCACTATGGACCACCGCGTTGCGGAGGCGTAATGAGCAATCCTCGGCTGAGCGGAGGCTGCGCGTGTATAAAAAGGCGAGCAGACACACAGGCGGTAGTAAATTCAATGGGGCAGGGGCTTCACTCGTTTACCGAAACTTCGCACAAGTCGATCAATATGCCAGCATGTGGACGGTGTATCACCAGCGGAAGGCGCGGCGAAAGACCAAGCGCCTGTCGATCGGGCAGGCAGCGCGGCTGCGCCCGGACGCGCGGACTCGCCTCGAAGTCCAGATCGTCGACGTCTCCTGCATGGGATTCAAAGCGACCTGCGAAGCTCCGCTCCGGATACGCAGCTGGCTTTCGATCGAGGTGCCGGGCATTGGCCCTACGACGGCCGAGGTTCGTTGGCAGCAAGGCAATCGATTCGGAGCCGCGTTCGTCCGCCCGATCGACCTCGATCATTTGAGCTGGACGCCGGCGGTGCGCGACGCCTCTCCGGGCCACCTTCTGCACGAGCAGGCAGAGATCTCGCCTCAATCGGACTGAAGTGCCGTGGCGTCGCGCTGGAAGCGCGAGCCGATCGCGCCTCCCTGCCAAGCCGGCGCGCGCCCCAAGAGTGATTTCAAGTCAGGTGTAATCGGAAATCACGAATTCACCAAAGAAGCTTGACCCGGTCCTGGTTCAAGGAAACCAGGAAGGGTCTAGCGGCTCACCACCATCTGCAGGACTGCCGGGTGGAGCGGCTTTTCGAAGGCACAGCCGACATAATGAGCGTTCGCCCACATGACCTTGGC
>JALYNE010000020.1 GCA_030773375.1 Pseudomonadota bacterium | reverse complement strand
GCCAAATCGCCAACAAAAAAATCCGCTCCGAACCAGCGGCCGGCGCCACATGACCTTCGAACAAAGAAGATCAATCAGTCATCGTCCTTGCCCAACTACTGGACCCTGGTGAGAAATGCGGGCTAGGTCGGAATGGTCGACGATCCCGCACCGCCACGCGACGCCGCGATCGGACGCCATCAGCACTTCGGCGATCCGTCGCTCGGGAACAGCGATCAGCGTGGCGGGAGTGTTCCAGCCCTCCTGCGCGATCAGATTGGCGAGTTTGGCCGAGACCGGCGTCTCCGCACCCCAGCCCTCAACACGGGATTCAATCAGCGCCACCGCCTCGCGCGCAAACGCACCTTCGGGCGAGCTTTCGCCGATTTCGGCGAGCTGGCCGAGCGCCATGCGCGGCCTGAACATCGCGCGGATCGCGGCATCGACCTCGTCGTCTGCGTCGAACAGCGTGTCGGCGGTCAGCCTCGCCTCCTCGAGCCCGAGGGGCAGACTCGCCACGCGCCGCAGGAAGGCGAGCGCGCGCGATACACCGCGCGCGCCCGCGCCGTCACCGCCATCGCGCAGCCGCCGCCCAAGCGTGACGAGCTTCTCGCGGATCGCAACCAGCGATGCGTCCTTGATGTCGGCCGTAAACGCGACGTCAGGCAGGCGCTCCGGCAAGGCGGACGCTCGGCCGAGGAACCCCGGCTCGGCGAGATAGATGCCAACCTCGACCGGAGGCGCGCGGCGCGGCCGCAGCTTGGCGGAATGCGACCGCATCGCGCGCGCCGCGCCCCTCAGCGCGAAGGGATCCTCGCAGACAGCGACCACCGGCGGTCGCCGTCCGGGCACCGTATCGAGCGCCTCGAGCAGGACGGCGAGGCTGCGCTCCCACTGGTCGCCAAGCTCGGCACGCGACTGGCGCGTGAGGTCGACAACAACCGCGTCGAGCCCGTGGTGCACGATGCGCGGGCACGCGAGCAGCCGCCTGAGTCGTGCCGGTAACCGTTCGGGCGGAACACCGAGTAGCGCGAACGGGGTCGAAACCGGAGAACCTACATCGGCGCGCGCGTGGGGGATGCCGGCGCCCTTGTCGCCGAGAAGCGTGTGATTGCGCACGCGCTTCAGCACCTGCTCGGCATCCGCCGAATATCCGCTCTTGCCCGGCGGGAACACCGCCGTCGTCTCAACGAGGCTCGGGCTGCGCACCAGGATGTCGAGCCGAGGGCGCCCGCGCGCCACGCGAGCGGGTGCGTTCTGGAGCACGAGGTCCTTCAGCCGGAGCTCGATCATCCCGAGTGAGCGCTGCGCCAACTCGCCTCTGGCCCACGCCGCGCCGGCCTCAATGTCCGTGATCGCGTGTCGGGCGGCCTCGGCAATGTCCTGCGGGTGGACCAGTGCCGAGCGCGCCGCCCGCATGAGCCCCGGGCGCCATGGCCAGATGCCAAGCGTTACTGAGGCGAGACGCCCGCTCGCGCGCGCCTCACGCATGGCGAGCGCCGCCAGGGTGAAGCCGTTGCCGGGCCGCTCCGGCCAGCCGAGCAGGACGCGATCCCTTCCGTCGGCGATCGCGTCGAGCAGCCCGTTGACCGCCGCGAGACCGGCGGAGAGCGGCGCCCAGCCGTTAGGGTTTGCGGTTGTCGTATATCGGGTCGTGGTCGGAAGTCCGATACCCGGGCGTTCCAGCAGCTGACTCGCCGAGCGGGCCTGTTCGCGCGATTGGAGCAGTGCGCGGACGCGCTCGCCGCGCGAGCGGCCCGCATCCGCGATCCGCTCACTCCTGCTGCGCTCGCCCCAGTCCTTTCCGCCACGTTTCGACAATCACGCCTCCCCTGAGGCTATATTGCCGCAATTGCGGGACATTGCGAGAAAGCAACGTACTCAGCTCACAGATTTACATCCAAATCCGAGGATCGGGCGCGCGCCACCGCTACCAGCGCCGATCGGAATCGTCCCGCCGCCACAACCGCCATTCATCGGGATCATAGCGATAGCAAGCGAGCAGGTGTCCGGCGCGTTTCTCGACTCCCTCGCCATAGCGCTCTCTCGCTCGCGATTTGCCTCAGGATATTCAGCGAGTCCTTGGTCATCCCCTAGAGGCATCAAGCTGTAACCGAATGGGTGACGTAGCAGAATTTCCATCGGCGAGCGCAGGCGACGCCCTCACGGGTTCGTGGAGGTGCAATAGTAGAAGAAGCTTCTACAATTCCGCGCCTTGGTTCAGCGGAAAGTTCCCGGTCCGACTTTTTCAACAGTAGCGGCCAAGATCAGCCAATCGTGTGTTTGGCGCAAAAGACCTGGCGCGTCGGGCCACCCGGAGGGTTCCTCGACGATGGAAACAAGTCACTTCTCCCGCATCGAGCTAGCCGGAAGCCGCGCTTCGCGCGTTACCCTCCCCTTGGCGGCTGCGGGAGAACCTACCGTTTCATTCCGCGTGTTGCACTAGGGCAACACACCGCACCGCGCCGGACGATCGACGCCGGGCGGCCTACTCGCGCGGTCCTCTTCACGCGGCTCAATGTCGTGCTACACAATGGTGCGGGTGCCTTCAGAGGAAGGGGGAAGCACGTTGCGGGACAAGTCTAGCCTAAAGAGCACGACGCGCATTGCGCAGCCCTTTGAGTTCCCGGCGCGGCAGTCGCCATTTGCTGGGGTTGGCGCCTCCCCCACCCTGCCGGCTGAGTTCGAGCCACTGACACTCCCCCCAAGGATGGGGAGGCGCAACGGCTGCGGGACAATCCTGCTCGGATGGATGCGGGACGCCGAACTTCCGGGGTTCATTGTTAAGGTTCTCTGGTTGACCATCTTATTCGTCCCGCTCATTCCCCTCCGCGCCTACGTCGTGACACCGTGCCGGCCGGGGTATCGTATTCATGCCGAGGTGTCGCTTCCGAGCTTCGCGCGGCGCTACACTTGGCGCCTCCTGCCATACCTCATCACCGTCTTGGTCGAGAGCGCTGCGCGTGCGGCGTTAGTGATCGGCTTGGTGCTTCTCGTGCTGGCGGGACTCGCCTACCTCTTCGGCTGGCTCTAGGCGGGTCGAGCCGGGCCTCGCTAGGTCCCTCGCATCATCCCGCTAGCATCATCCGGAATCCAGTTGTCACCACCCGTCCCTCGCGCGCTCGAACCGAACAAATGTCCCTCTATAAGGAAGAGGGTGGATTTGTATTTCTGACTCACACGCGCGAGTGACAACTGGTGACAACTAGGCATGCAACGCCGCTGCGATGGCGGCCCGACCGACTGCGCGGCGCTCCGTCTCTTCGTATACAGCCGGTTGACCTTGGTTCCTTGATCGTCTGCGCATGACCAACGGAGACGTGGATCATTTATGTTGGACAGGAACTGCCCACGTTTCCGCCTGGGCCGGTCGTCGCCCCCTGCCTCCAGCAGCAGCACGATGGCCCGGCCGTCGGCTCTTAAACGGTTGGCAAGGGCGCAGCCGGCCGATCCGGCCCCGACGATGATGTAATCAGCTTGGAGTTCATCCTGCACGGACTGGAACCTCCATCGTTGTCGCCAACTCATCGGAGCCGCTGCAGGCGTCGGGATCGAGCCGACGCGCGCGTTTCGAAGGCGGCGATCGTTCGCGTCGTGTAGGGTTTTTCCAGTACGGTTGAAACAGCGATATAATCCCCGCGCGCGAATTCAGGCGTCAGCGTCAGCAATATGAAGCCCTTCTGGTTCTGGTCGCAGTAGGCGACCTCGTCGTTGGCGTCTGCAATAAGTTGTCCAAAGCCGATCTTTGGCAAGAGGTTGCCGTAAGACGGACTGGTAATCGCGGACGTGCCGAACTCGGCCGCGCGGTGCAGGCGGCGGGCGGCTTTACCATCAATGCACCCCTCGCTAGCGGCGTCCGGGCTTTCGCCACCCCCAGCGTCACGTATCGCAGCCGCATCTTCTTCGAAGTTCCCAATCGACCCGAGATCTCTCAACGCGCGTATACTCTGGTCAACCTGCGGGCGGGCGTGAGCTTCGCCGACGAACGCTACGAGATCGCAGGCTTCGCCCGGAACCTCACCGACGAGGATTACCTCCTAGACGCGGGCAATACCGGCGGCGCGTTTGGCATTCCGACCTTCATCGCCGCGGAACCGCGCCTCTACGGAATACAGGCGAGCGCGCGTTTCTAGCGACGCGGGTGTGTGGGGGGTGGTGGACCTTTTGAAGGGTTGGTCGCTTATTATATGGCGCGGAGGACTCGCCGCGGCGCCCCCCGCAAGAACATGGCACCTTGATGACGAACGGCACAAGTATCGATGCGAGAGACCGGCGGCGCGTATTCAAGGCACTCGACGAAGACGTTCATGACCTTGTCGTAATCGGCGGAGGCATTACTGGAGCCGGAATCGCGCGCGACGCCGCTATGCGGGGTCTTTCGGTGGCGCTGGTCGAAGCGCGGGACTTTGCCAGCGGCACCAGCAGCCGCAGCTCGAAGCTCATCCACGGCGGGCTGCGCTATCTAGCGCAGGGAGACATCGCGCTGGTCAAGGAAGCCGCATCCGAACGGCAGATCGTGCGCCGAATTGCGCCTCATCTGGCGCGACTTTCCCCCTTCTTGATTCCGACGACTTCGATGGCAGGTGCGGCCAAGCTGCGGGCGGCGCTGTGGACTTTCGAGAAGCTCGGCGCAGTGCCGATCGCCGAGTGCCACGAGGTGATCGGGACGGCCGATCTGACGCGACGCGAACCGTTGATGCGCCGGGAGGGTCTCAGCGGCGCGATCATCTATCCGGAGTTCCTGACCGACGACGCTCGCCTCGTGATCGCAAACGTTCGCGCTGCGCAAGCAGCTGGCGCGAAGGTGCTGAATCATGCCGAAGCCGTCAGCTTCGTCAAAGACGACGGCCAGATCTCAGGCGTAGTCGTCCGCTCAGCTCTCGCCGGCGAAGATCTCGGTGCATGCGTGCGGTCCCGGCGGGTGGTGAACGCCGCCGGAGCGTGGGTCGATCGCATCAGATCGCTCGAAACGGGTGCAACAGAAGCGCGGCTGTCGCTTAGCTGCGGGATCCACCTCGTGCTACATCGCGATCGCCTGCCGATTAACGCCACACTGGTACTGCGGGCCTCGGACAAGCGCAGCATCTTCGCGGTCCCGCGCGGCGCCTTCACTTACGTAGGAACCACTGACGTTTTTTACCCCTTGGCCGATTACTGGCCGGACATGAGGCGGGCCGATATCGACTATCTTCTCCAGGCCACCGAGGCGGCGCTCGACACGCAGCCGATCGCCGATGATGACATAGTAGCGATGTGGTCGGGCGTCAGGCCTTTGATCACGCAGCCAGGCAAGAAGGCGAACGAGGTGTCGCGCAAGGACGAGATCTGGACGTCGCAGGCGGGATTGATTTCGATCGCCGGCGGCAAGCTGAGCGCGTATCGGGCCATGGCCGAGCGGGTGGTCGACCGGGTCGTGACGCAACTCAAGGTCACCCACAAGCCGTGCACTACAGCGGACGTGCCATTGCCGGGCGGCGAGAGAGTGCCCGCCGCACTCGACCATTTGGGCGGAATGGAGCGCGTTGCGGCCGAGCGACTGGTCGGCCTCTATGGCGACGAGGCCGCCGAGATCGTCCGGGAAGGTGGCGACATCGCTGCGGAAGCGGCGCGCGCCGTGACGCACGAAGGCGCAGCGACGCTCGAGGATTACTGGGTGCGGCGGAGCGCGCGCGCCTGGTTCGATAACAAGGCCGGCCTCGCGGCGCTTGAACCCGCGGCGGCCACGATGGGCGCGCTGCTCGGCTGGAGTAAAGTCGAGCAAGCCGCGCAGATTGCGACCTGTCGCGCAATTGAGAAGGAAAGCCGCCGGGCACTCGCAGATCCTGCACAGGGCGCGCCGGAATGATGAACGCCATTGGCGAGGCGCTCGCGTCCGCGATCGGGGGCGACAAGGTCCGCGGCGACACCGAAGCCTGCCATACCCGCCGCTTCGATCAATGGGCCGTGAAACATCTTCGCGATTGGCGCGGTGAAGCCGTCGAGCGCCCTGGCTGGGTTGTCCGACCGGGATCGGTCGATGACGTGCGACGGGTGGTGCTGTTGGCGGGGGAGCGCGGAGTGCCGATCGTCCCGTTCGGGCTTGGCAGCGGCGTCTGCGGCGGCATCGAGCCTTCATCTGACTCGATCCTGCTGGACATGGGCGCGATGAACGCTGTCCGCTGGATCGACGAGGCCGATCTGCTGGCAAGCTTCGATGCAGGCGTCAACGGCATGGTTGCGGAGGAGGCGGTCGCCACGCGAGGAATGACAATCGGGCACTGGCCCCAGTCGATCGGCATAAGCACCGTGGGGGGCTGGGTCTCGACGCGTGCCTCTGGTCAATTTTCGACTGCGTACGGCAATATCGAGGATATCGTTCATTCGATCGAAGCAGTGCTGCCAGACGGAAACATCGTTACGCTCGGCAAGGCGGTGCGCGCCGCCGCAGGGCCGGATTTGCGGCATCTGCTGATGGGGGCGGAAGGCGTAATGGGGGTGGTCACGGGCGTGACCCTATCGCTTCGCCAAAAGGCGGAACAGCGTGGCTTCAGCGCCTTCTACGCCGCGGATATGGACGCAGGTTTCGAGGCGCAACGCCGTGTCGTCCGCGCGGACTGGTGGCCCCCTGTCATGCGCCAGTATGACGGGACCGAGGTCCGCCGCTTGTTCAGAGATCACGCTCAGGGCGGCCAGGCGATGCTGCTGATGGTCCATGAGGGGCCCCAATCACGTGTCGATTCGGAGATGCCCGCCGTCGCCGAGATCGTCAGGAGTGCGGGATTGGTGCCGGCGGACCCGGCCGCAGTTCAGACTTGGATGGAGCGCCGGAACCACGTGCCTCAATGGCGCGACCTGTTCGAACGAGGGATCGTGGCGGACACGGTCGAGATTTCCGGGCGCTGGACGCAGATCGGCGCGATCTACCGCGCCGCGATCGCCGCTCTCGCGGCGGTGCCTGGTGTGGTCAACGCGTCGGCACATAGCTCGCATGTCTACCGATCGGGCATAAACCTCTACTTCAGCTTCGCCGCGAAGTTCGGCGACAGCGCATTGATGGAGTCAACTTATTTTGCCTGCTGGCGCGCGATCATGGAAGAAACTGCGCGGCACGGCGGCGGGATCGCGCATCATCATGGCGCGGGGCGGCTTCGCAAGGCCTATCTCCGGCACGATCTGGGCAATGGCGGCGTCACCCTGCTCCGCCGGGTCAAGCAGTCGCTCGACCCGCACGGAATCATGAACCCCGGAAATCTCATTCCCGATGCCTGAGCTCCTGCTCGCGCTGGACGCCGGCACGACCGGCGTGCGCGCCCTTGTGATCGATGCTGCCGGGGCGGTTTTGGGTACGGACAAGCAAGGCATCGCGACGCACTTTCCCGGCCCCGGGCGGGTCGAGCAGGACGCGGCCGCCGTCTGGAAAGGCTGCCTCCAAGTCATCGACGGGGCGCTGGCGGCGGCGGGACGCCGTGTCGCCGACCTCGCGGCGGTCGGCGTCACGACCCAGCGTGCCAGCGTCGTGCTTTGGGATCGCGTCACTGGAGAGCCCGTCGCGCCTATGCTTGTCTGGAGCGACCTCAGCGGCATGGATCGGCACCGTGAGCTGCGCGATGCTGATTTTATCTCGTGGCCTCAGGCGCCATTGGCAAAGCTCCCGACCGCGATTGCCGCGGCCACCGAGAGCGGAGCGCGCGCCCGCGCCGGCGAACTCTGTTGGGGGACGCTCGATTCATACCTGGTCTCCCGGCTGAGCGCGGGTGCTGCGCACGTGACCGATCTCTCCTGCGCGTGGATGACCGGCTATCTGAACTACGCTGTCGGCAGGGGCTGGAACGATGCGCTGCTGGCGCACCAGGCCCTTCCCTTGGGCCTGTTCCCCACCATTGTCGACAGCTGGGGTGCAATCGCCACCACAGCGGTCTCGGAGTTCGGCGCGGCGGTTCCGATCCGCGCTGTGATGGCCGATCAACAAGCCGGCATGATCGCGCACGGCGCGTTAGCCAAAGGCGCGTGGAAGACGACATACGGCACCTCGGCGGTCCTGATGGCCGCTACCGGCGCCGAACCGATGATGCCGCACAGGAGCATGCCGGCGGAGGCGCTGACGAGCGTCGGCGGCGGCACTCGCTACTGCCTGGAGGGGATGGTCATAACCGCCGGTTCCCTGGTCGACTGGATGTCCGATCCGCTCGGCCTGTTCGCGTCTCCCACCGCGATGGAAGCGGCTGCGCGATCAGTTGCGGACACCGGCGGGGCGCATGTGCGGCCTTCGTTGCAGGGCCTGGGGGCGCCGCATGGCCGGTTCGACGCACGCGGGTTGATTGCCGGGCTCGGCCTCGGCACGACGTCCGCGCACATCGCACGCGCGGCGCTCGCCGGCATCGCCTTTCGCATCCGCGAAATTGCGGACGTCGTTGCCGCTGTACCCGGCCTGCCCGTGCCGGAGCTTCTGCCGGTCGACGGGGGCATGACGACGAACACGCTCCTGCTCCAGCTTCAGGCCGACGCGCTCGGCCGACCCGTTCGCCGCCATGCGGTGTACGAGGCGACGGCTTACGGCGTCGCGCTCGCCGCCGGACTGGGTGCCGGGCTGGTCGCCGAGACGGATCTGCGCGAGCTCGCCCGCTATGACGCCGAGTTTGAACCCGCGATCAGTCGCGACGAGGCAGACGCGGCCTTCGCGTGCTGGCGCGCGGCAACCCAAGTCTCGGCGCGCGCGCTTTAATCCGGATTGCCCTTAAACCTGCGTCGCCGTTCCCGCGACGACATACAGCGTTACGAGCAGGCCGGAGATCAGGGCACCGGGACGGTGGCTGCCCGTCCGCTGCCAAGTGAAGATGGTCACGACGGCCACAGCCACGAGGACCGGCACGAACTCGATGGCGATAACCGTGCTCAACGGGTCGAACCCCGTGACCAACCTGCCGGTCGCAAAGAGGATCGCGTAGATCGCACCCAGCATCACGATGAAGCCCAGCGACAGCGCAAGTGCCGCCGCACCGTACCGCACCAGCGGACGATCGCCCCGCACGGTCATCCCGTGGCATAACGGCTGCAGCGTCGCCAGGAAGGCGAGGGTCAGCGGCACGACATAGAGCGCGGCTATCGCCCATTGCCGCGCGCTGGGCAGCTTCAAAGCAACTACCCAAAAGCGGAAATCCGTGTCGAAGACCTGGTCGACCAAAGCGAACACGGCATAGCCGACAGCGACAGTCGCGACGGCGATGCCGATCGCTGAAAGCCACTGCGGCTGTGCCCGCGCCTCCGGCGTGCGAACGAACCGCCTTGTGAGCAGCACAAGCCCCGCACTGGCCAGCGTCCATGCCGTGATTTGCGTTGTGACCGCCTGCGGCAGCAGGGTTGAGGGAGGGAGCAGCAGGCCGGCACCGATGAACACCGGAAAAAACAGCAGCGCGGGTATCGCAGCGTTCAACGTGAACGCGGTCCACCACCGGCCGTCGCGCATGCCGCACGCCGGAACGGCGTTACGTCGCAGAATCGCGAAAGCCGGCGTGCGAACGAGGACATCGAACGCGCCCAGCAGGACCAGCACGAAGCCGATAAGTCCCATTCCAGTGCCGATCTCCTTCCAGTGCCAGATCTGATCCGCGCTCGGACGCGGAGACCCGCCCTTAAGGGTGCTGGCGAACCAGTCGGTGGAGTGCCCGATCGCTGCAGGCGAGATGTGATTTCCCGGGTGCGTTGTCGCCGGCTGGAACAGCACGCGTGCGGTTCCGCTCGCCACCGATCCGTAAACCAGTCCGGCGATAACGGGATCGCGGGTGTTGAATAGCTTTTGGAGCTTGGGGCTGAGAATTACGTCGCTCGCGCGGCGGGCGCCCCACATGAACTCGGAAAACTCGTCGTAGCGGCTGAAGACAAGCGCGAGATTTCGCGGCCAGGCGGCGCTGCCTTCCTTTGCGAACGGCACCCCGGTCGACGAGCCCTCCAGGACGATCGAACGATAGGCATCCGGCATCGCAGCGGCCGCGGCCAGCACCGCCCAGCCTCCCATGCTGTGTCCCTCCAGCCCGATCTGCTCCGCGTCGATGATCGGCAAAGACCGGAGGTAGCGCAGGCCGTCGGGCCCGCCGAACCCGCTCGTCAAGGCAGCGCCGCCGCTGTAGCCGTGGCCAGTCTGATCGAGCGACAGCACGACATAGCCGCGGCGGGCGAACTCGATGGCAAACCCGTCCTGCGTCTCGCGCGAATTCAGGTAGCCGTGAACCGCAAGGATGCCCGGCGCAGGAGCGGCTGCACTTACACCAGAGGGCACGTACAGCAGCGCACTCATCGTCTCGCCGTTCGCACCCGAGAAACGAATATCGCGAACCGAGGTGCCGTTCGCGGTTCGGATCGAAAAAGCGAGCGTCGCGCCGGACAGGACGAGGAGCAAGCCTATCAGTCCGAGCCACCAAGCCGGCTGGGGGAAGCGTTCCATTCCGCCGTCGGGGTCGGCTACGCTGTTCGCCTGATCAGTCATCCAGCTCTCACTACCTACAGCCCTATTTAAAAATGGCGTGGCGCCGGTACCGTCATTGATCGCATCTGGCTCCGCGTCGGGCACGCCCCCTACCCCGACGCCGCCTCCTCCCTTTAGCCGACAATGGCTTCGGTTTCGAGGAACTCGCCAAACGCGTGGTTATCCACTCACGGCCGTTGCCGGATTGCTTGTAGCCACCGACGGAGCCAGGAAGTCGATGCCCGGGCCGTTGATGTTGACTTGGCCGGTGCGAAGCTGCCGCGCGACCTCGCGGGCATGGACATGATGTGTCGCTACAAAGACCTTCAAGAAGTCCGGCAACGAGTACACCGGCGACATCGTCACCCTCAGCGTCCAGGCCAAGGGTGTCCGCATCATCCCCCAGGACACCCGCGGCAACGACAACGCCCCCTCCCACCGGGTCTTCGTCGGCAGGGCCGAGATCGGAGCCGCCTGGGAGAAGCGCTCGAACGAGGGTCGCGATTACCTCGCCCTCAAGCTCGATGACCCCAGCTTCACCGCTCCCATCTACGCCAACCTCTTCGACAAAGAGGGCGCTGACACCTACAGCCTCATCTGGTCACGCGGCCGACGCTCCAACGGCGACTGAGGCACCGCGACGCCCCGCCCGAGTCTAACTCGGGCGGGCTTTTTTTCACCCATCTCTGCCGAATTGCGCCATGCCGGACATGCTGACAGGCTTGTCAAACCCCGCGTAAGAAGACACTCGGCGCGGCAGTCGCCCAAACCGACATCTCGTTCGGGGCTCCTGCCCGCCGACTACAAACGCGGATCCGACGGCCCCTCTCATGGCATTTCACCAATGCCCCGCCGGGCTTGCCATAACGCTGCTCGAGCATCGCACCGTGCGCTAAGTGCCGGCTTTCGTCGGGCAACCGCCGTGAACCGCAGAAGGAGTGGGTCGAGACTCACGCTCAACCGCAGGCGAGGCGAGCGCCTCGCGACTAATGTCCTCAATTGCGGAGAAAGGATGCCCGGCGTGCGCCGGACACCCCTCCTCACTTGCTTCAGCGAATTAGCCGCAGCAGGACAGCAAAGCCTGGCAGCAGGCCGCAAGCGCCGAGCAGCAGCCCGCAGCCGCGTTGGAAAAGGCCTCAGGAGCCGCGGCGTAAGCGCCCGTGCTGGACATGAGCAGCACCGCTGCCGTTGCGTAGAACTTCTTCATTGCTAGTCTCCATATCGGATTGTTGGGTTCATGTGTGAGGCTGTGACGCCCGCGGAGGTGGAGGCTCGGGGCCCGTGTGTATGGACCGCGCTGCAGCCGGGTCTCTGGGAACCGATCCTGACGAAGGCCGTGGGCCCGCGTCTAATGCCTGAGCAGCCGTGGGCGCGACGGCAATGCACACGAGCGCGCAGCTCAGCGCGCAATCGCGCACCTTCTGGTGCCCATCGCAATCGGAGGACATCGGCGCATTTGCCGTCACTTGCGGAACCGAACAGGCGAAGGCAGCCGTTGTTGCGCCCGCCATATAGAGCACCGCCAAGGCGGCGGCGATAATTCCGAACAAGGTGCGGCGTACCACTATGATCCTCTCTTAGGCTCTTATTTCGCGAGCGGCGACGAAAAGCTTACGGCCTGTTTCCGCTTGGTTACGTGCCTTACCCTTCCCCGCCTTTTGCCGCTTCGGGAGACCCCGTCCAACCGCAATCCCGGCTGAAGCGCGTGTAACCAGCTTAGTTGTCCCGGCGAACTGAGTGAGGATCAACGCCGGAGGTGAGGATGTGGATGAGGCTCTTTACGGGTTTGGCACTCGGTCTCTCCGCCACTGCCTGCGATGGCGCCCCCCGCCAGCGCTCGGACCCCGCTCAATCCACTGGAGAATTTGCAACCCCTGCGGCCGCAGCGGCCGAGGCGCTAACGCTCAAAACCAGCGACGATGTCGCGGTTCACGGAACCTATTATAGGGCGCAAAACCCGAAGGCTCTCATCCTGCTGTTCCATCAGGCTGGCTCAAACAAGGGCGAATACGCCTCGATCGCGCCGCGGCTGGTGGAGGCCGGATATAGCGCGCTCGCCATCGATCAGCGGTCCGGCGGCGACATGTTCGGAGCACGCAACCAGACCGTCGCCGGGCGGGGACGCAACGGAAGCTATGTTGAAGCCCTGCCTGATTTGGCCGCAGCGCTCGCTTGGGCCGAGGACGAGCGGCTGCCGGTTATTCTCTGGGGCAGCAGTTACTCGGCGTCGCTGCTGTTCCCACTGGTCGCAGATAATCCGGGCAAGGCGGCGGCCCTGCTCGCCTTCTCCCCCGGTGAATATTTGGGCGGCGAGAATACGGTTCGGCGAGCTGCAGCACAGGTGGACGTGCCGGTTTTCGTCACGTCCGCCAGGGACCCTGACGAAGTCGAGGCTGCCAAAGCGATCATTGCGGCCGTGCCGTCCCCCCGAAAAACGCAGTTCGTGCCTGCGTCAGGGGGCGTCCATGGCTCATCGACTTTGATACCGGCGCGCAACCCGCGCGGAGCGGAGGAGAACTGGCAGGCGCTCCTCGCCTTCCTGAAAGGCATCGCCCGGTAGCCGAAATTAGCAGGCCGCGCGGCCAACCAGTCGAGCTGCTGCACTGAGGTCCTTCCCGCGGGAGATTGATGAGGATTCAAATGCCAACAGGAAAGTCGCACATGATCTGCAATCTCCGGCCTGTCCGCCTGGCCTTCCTGTTCTGTGCAGCGGGCACCGCAGCGACGGTCGCCGCGCCTGCGGAAGCGCAGGGTCAGCAGCAAGCCGCCGGCCGTTCAGCGCGGCTCGCGGCTAATGTCGATGACCGCCTCTACGCCGCCTTCCTTGCTCGGTATGTCCGCACGAGTGCAGACGGCATCAACCGCGTCGCTTATAGGCAGGTGACCTCCGCCGATCGCGCCGCACTAAAGCGCCATCTCGTGGGGCTCCAAGCTATTGAGGTGACGCGGCTGACGCGGCCGCAGCAAATGGCCTACTGGATCAATCTCTATAACGCAGCCACGCTGGACGTCGTGCTGGATGCCTGGCCCGTCAGCAGCATCAAGAAGATCGACAGTCCGATTCTCCAGCGGGGCCCTTGGGGCCGCAAGGTGGTGACGGTGCAGGGCCGGCGGCTGTCGCTCGATGATATCGAGCACCGTATTCTGCGCCCGACCTGGCGCGACGTTCGCATCCATTATGCGGTAAACTGCGCTTCGCTCGGCTGCCCTAACCTGGCGGCAAAGCCTTATCGGGCCGAAACGCTGCAGGCGATGCTCGACGAGGCCGCGCGCGCTTATGTGAACCATTCGCGCGGCTTCGCGCGCGTCGGCGGCAAGCTCGTCGCGTCGAACATCTACTCCTGGTATCAGAAGGATTGGGGCAGCGAGGCCGCGGTGCTCGCGCATGCCCGGAAATATGCCAATCCCAAAACGGCGGCGCTGCTGGGCCAGGCCAAGAGCATCGATGACTATCGCTACGACTGGTCGATCAACGCGGCTCGATGATCAGCGGCGGCGCAACGCCTCGCGGAAGATGACGAGGAGGATCCTCGTTCCGGCCGAGATGACGCCGCGAATGGTACCGGAGATTTTGGACACCCCGATCCGCCGCCTCACGTCGACCGGCACCTCCGTGACGGCGAGGCCACGGCGCAACGCGGCGACCTGCATCTCGATGGTCCAGCCATAGCGCATCTCGCGCATCTCGAGCGCGAGCAGAGACGAGCACCGGATCGCGCGGAACGGCCCCAGATCCGTGTAGCGATGCCCCCAGAAAAGGTAGACCAACGCGCAGGCCAGTCTGTTGCCGTAACGCTGCTGAGGGCTGAGCGCGCCGCGCTCCGCCCGCCCCAGGACCCGCGATCCGATGACGAGATCGGCCTTGCCGCGTTCGATCGGAGTGATCAGGTCACCCATGCGCGTAGGATAGTCGCTCCGGTCGCCGTCCAGAAACACGAGAATGTCCGCATCGGCCGCGGCACGCACGCCGGCCATGCAGGCGTGCCCATAGCCGCGCCGCGGCGCCGCCACCACCTCCGCGCCCGCCGCGGCCGCCGCCATCGCGGTGGCATCGGTGGAACCGTTGTCCGCCACGATGATGCGGTCGACCCATTGAGGGATCTCGGCGATCAGCGATGGCAGCGCCGCCGCCTCGTTGAGCGCAGGTATGATGACGGCTATACGCGCCGCGGCCATCGCTTGCGCCCTTCGGTCCACAGGATCGACGCCCAGACCGGGCCGAAGCTCAGGAGCGGCGGCAGCCAGGCTTCGAGCCCGCTCTGTCCCTGCGCCTGGAAGTGGAAACGCAGATAATAAGCCGGCGCGAACGCGATCAGGATGAACCAGCGCGAATCCGGTCTGACAGCCAGGAACGGCAGCAACCAGGTAGCATACCAAGGATAGCCGACGGGGGCGAGCAAGAGCAGGAGAGCGGTAACGCTCGTCAACCCCCCCAGCCGCGCTTCTGCCCCTGGCGGGTCACGCCACCAGAAATGAAGCGCGGCAGCGGTCACCAGAGCAGCGACGATGAGCCTCGAGAGCAGGCCCGGATCGCCGGCCAGCGTCCCCAGCGCCGCCTCCGCCAAGCTGAAGGCAAAAGCGTTTCGCTCCCACCCCTCGGCAAAACCGCTCAGTCCGGCACTCGGCCCGAGGGCAATCAGCTGCGGGAGCAGCAGCAGGAGTAGGAGCAGGCCAGCGCAGATGGCAATCGCCGCGTAGCGCGGCCCGCGGCCGAGCGCCGGCGGTATGAGCAGCAGTGGCCACAGCTTGACCGCAGAGGCGGCGGCAAGCGCCAGCGCCGTCCCCCATCGGCAACCCGCGGCGATCGACCACGCCGCCCCCGCCAGCGCCGGCAGCATCAGCGCGTCCATGTGGGCGCTATTGGCGAATTCCTTCAACACGAGCGGGTTCAGCCAGTATATCGCAGCCCAGATGAGCGGCTTGCCGAGCTGCTTCAGCGCGCCCAGCAGCAGGACTAGGGTCAGTGCCTCGGCGCCCAGGACCACCAGCTTCCAGCCGAAGAAATCCAAAGGAGCGATATGATGGCCGAGCGCGAATCCCGTCTGGGCAAGCGGCGGATAGATCGTCGTCAGATGCGGATTGTTGATCCGCCCCAGCACCGCCCGGCCGTCGCGGGCTAGGGTCTCATAACCTGCCGGAAGAGGGGTCGGCTCCAAGCCTTGGTCGGCGAGCAGCGCCGCAACCTCGGGCGCCATCAGAAAACGAGATGGTGGGTGCGCGTAGGGGTTTAGGCCATGTGCGACCAGCGCCCCATCCCACAGATAGCGATAACCGTCATCTTCCAGGATAGGCGGTCCGAGCAGCAGCATCAGCCGGGCCGCCATTCCCACGGCGATCATCATCCCAAGACGCCGCCTGCCCGTTGGCGGGCGAAGGACAATTGCATGCGCCAGCAATGCGAAGCATGTGCTGGCTGCCAGCAAGCCTCCTGTGAAAATAACGATGGGGCGCCGGTTGAGCGGAATGGCCCAGTCGAATGCGGGGCTGAGGATTGCGAGGCCTACTGACGACAGCAGAGCCAACGCTAGCACCGAGGCGAAGTGCGGCTGCCGGAGCTTCAATTCAGCGGCGGATCTCACTCACGATCCAGATCCGGCCGTCGACGGCTCGTAGACGCTGGTTCCGGTAGGATCACGCGCGTCAAAGCTGCGTTCGAATGCCGCTGCGAGTTTCCAGTCGAAGCGCTGACTTATGGTTGCCGCCCCAGCGAGGCGACCGGCTAGTTTGGGCGCGGCAAGCGAACGGATATGCTCGAGCAGTTTTGCCTCATTGCCGAACGCTGCTCTGTGCCAGGTGAAGAAATTGGACAGCTCCGCTGAATCGCCCTTCACTCGGATCACGCCCGCGCGATTGATGAAATCGCGTCCCGCCTCCTGAAGCATATGGTGGACGCTGCTGCCCCTGAAGGCGGTTCGCGGCAGGCCCGGGGCTCCAAGCACCGGCAGCGTCAGGCCATAAATGACGTGCGGTTCGCTCCAGTTGGCGAGGACGATTCGATCGATATCGTCCACCGACAGCGGCTCGCCCGAGACCGTAAGCACTCGATTTGCCGTGACCGCATTGGGACCCCGAAAGGTCTCCTGGGGCCGCGAAACGGGAAACGCATCGATGGTTTGATGAAGAAGGACGAGCGTGCGTAGATTGAGCCAATAGGCAAGCTGCTCGTCGCGCGACAGCGTCTCGACCTGCACCTGCTCAAGGCGGCTGACGAACGCCTCGAGCACCCGTTGGCCATCGCCCTTCAGCCGGGCGAACGGGACTAACGTGCGCCCATTCCCCTCCGGGACCACATAAGCGGTCAGAAGCTTGTCGAGAGGATCATAGTTGATCCTGACAGGGCTCGCCGGATCGTGCGCCGACCACCGCTTCAACGAGGCGGCATCGCCTGCAACAGCCGCAGGCGCTCTATCCTCCGCCAGTGAGACTGCCGCTCCGATCAACAGCGGCAAGCCTCCCAAACCGGCGCGCAAAAGCCACTTCTGGCGCATAGCAGGTCCCCTTCGTGAAACCGGGCGCATTGCCCCTCGGCATCTATTTCGCGGTCGCCGACCAGCCGGTTACAGCAGGCTCAACATCACTGTGCACCGACGACCGGAGCGATACGCCAGCGTCCGCTCTGCAACGGCCGTGCCGCTCACATCAGAGCCGGGGGTGCGAGCATCCTCATATAGCGGCGCCCTCATGGCTTGATGAGGACAGCTGCGCTCCATGCAGCCGTTGCGGCGATCGGAAGTGCGGCAACCCAGGAGAGAAGGACGTTCCGGAGGACACCCCAATCGGTTGTGCGCGCACCCGCTCCCACCCCGGCGATAGACCCGACCGACACATGGGTCGTCGACACCGGGAGCCCGAACTTGCTCGCCGCACGAGCGATGTCATGCCCATGCGTGTGATCCGTCCCATCCGCTCGTTGCCGCCGCTCGACTTCTGCAGCGGCGTCAGCCCGAGCGATGCCGCGAACTGCCGGCCCGACCGGAAGCGCTCGGGCTCGCTCACCGATGCGGCACGCGCAGTCGCCGATATGATCCCGACGCCGGGGATCGTCGCCAGTCGCTGCGACAGCTCGTTCGCACGATGCCAGGCGAGCAGCTCCTTCTCGAGCGTCGCGAGCCGATGCCGGGAGCGGGAGCCATCCACCCCATCTGCTATGGGGCGCATAGCGGTCATTTGAAGGAGCGTTGGACGAGAATTTCGCCAACGATCTGAGTGCCCATCGCTTTCACGTCGGGTACGCCGAAATTGAGCCGACCAAAGCTTCTGGCACTTCAGACGGCAATTGTTTGAAACAAACTGTGCGCCAAGGCCGTCGTTAGGCAGGGAGGCGTGGCCAAGGGCGCGCCGGCGTGCGCCGTCGCCTTGCCTCAGCCAGGTTGAATGCTATTCGCACTGAGGGACACTCTAGGAAACGGGCGCATGATCGAAGCTCACCTCATGAAGCTCCGGAAGCGGGATGATATTTCGCCGGATGAAGAGCAGGCGATCCGGGGAGCGGTCTCGGAGGTACGCGAGGTTCGTGCGGATCAGAACATCATCAACGCTGGCGTGGAGCTGTCTACGAGCACTCTGCTGCTGGAAGGCATGATGTGTCGCTACAAAGACCTGCAAGACGGCCAGCGCCAGATCACCGAGCTACACGTCGCGGGGGATTTCGTGGATCTGCATAGCTTCACTCTGAAGCGACTGGACCATAACGTCATGGCGCTGACGCCCTGCAGGATTGCGGTCGTTCCTCATGAGCGCTTGCAATACATAACCGAGCGGTTCCCGCATCTGACGAGGGTCTACTGGTTCTCGAGCAATCTGGACGCCGCCATTCACCGCGAGTGGGAGCTGTCGCTCGGCCGCCGAGACGCAATGTCCAAGGTCGCTCACCTCTTTTGCGAACTCTTCGTTCGACTGGAGATCGTGGGTCTGACTGAGGGCAACAGTTATGCGTTTCCGCTGACGCAAACCGATATAGCGGAGTGCAAGGCACTCACTCCGGTTCATGTGAACCGGACTCTGCAGGAACTGAGAAAACGCGAGTTGATCGAGCTAGCACAAAGGCGGATGACGATCCTCGACAGGCCTGGGCTGGAGGCCCTCGCCGAGTTCAGCCCAAACTACCTATACCTCGAGAAGAAGGCCCGCTGAACCCCCGCTCTGTCAGAGCGGACGATGTTCTGACGAACGTCCGCTTCTGCCAAAGCGCGAGCTGCCCTGTATCTCCGCCATGGGCGCTTGGACTCGTTCCCGGTTCGATTGAACCGGGAAC
>JALYNE010000019.1 GCA_030773375.1 Pseudomonadota bacterium | reverse complement strand
GGTTCGGCGCGCGCTTGCGGTGGCGGCGCGAAGAAGGTCGCTCGGCCGTCCCTTACGCCCGCTGGTGCCGGATAGGCCTGCCCGGCTCCCCAGCCTTCCCTCTGCTCGGGCGCTCCGGGGGCTTGCTGCCAGTTGCCGAGCGCGGCCACCGACGGGCGCTGCGCGCTCCTGTGGCCGGCTGCGTCGAGCGCGGCGCGAAGGCCGCCGACGATAAGGCCCCGGATGGTGCCTGGATCGCAAAAGCGGACCTCCGTCTTGGCCGGGTGGACGTTCACATCGACCTCTTCGCCCGGAAGATCGATGAACAGGGCGACGATCGGATGGCGATCGCGCGCGAGAAGGTCCTGATAAGCGCCGCGGACCGCGCCGATCAGCAGCCGGTCTTTCACCGGTCGGCCGTTCACGAACAGGAACTGGTGGTCGGAGACGCCGCGACTGAAGGTCGGAAGCCCAGCCACGCCGCCGAGCCGGATCACGCCGCGCGCATAATCGATGGCGATGCTGTTCTCGGCAAGGCCGCGGTCGGTCAGCGCCGCAACCCGGGCTGGCCGGTCCTCGCCGGGCTGAACGGAGAAGTTCCGCCGGCCGTCGCATTCGACCGTGAAGCCGATATCGGGCCGCGCCATTGCGAGCCGCTTCACCGCATCGACGCAAGCGCCATATTCGGCCCGCTCGGAACGCAGGAACTTGCGGCGGGCCGGAACGCGCTCGAACAAATCCTCGACCGTGATCCGAGTGCCCGGCGGCAGCGCGGCCGGCCCCTCGCCCGCCACACGGCCGTTGTCGACCAGCCTCATCCAGCCGTCTGCTCCCCGGACCCTGCTTTCGATGCGAAGCCGCGCCACGCTCGCGATCGACGGCAGCGCCTCGCCGCGGAAGCCGAGCGTCGCCACCTTTTCGATGGCGTCGTCCGGCAGTTTGGACGTGGCGTGCCGCTCGAGCGCAAGCGCCATGTCGGCCGGTGCCATTCCGCAACCATCGTCGACCACCTCGATGCGCCCAATGCCGCCGCCGCGCAGCGAGATGCCGATACGGCTCGCCCCCGCGTCGATTGCGTTTTCAACCAATTCCTTAAGCGCGCTCGCCGGCCGCTCGACCACTTCGCCCGCGGCAATGCGATTGACCAAATCTTCAGGAAGGCGGCGTATTGACATGGTTATTGCCTCTAGCCGAATCCGAACCAAGCTGCGAGGCCGTGTTAACTATAATGTGGACCCGCGACGCACGCACACCCTATAGAGATGAAGCTCCACGGACCGGCTGTTTTCCCGGCGCCGCGGATTAGGAAGCGAGACCAGCCAAGATGTCATTTTTCCGGTTTCTGAAACTCCCATCCCACGACATGGCGATCGACCTCGGTACGGCGAACACGGTCGTCTACGTGCGCGGCCGCGGCATCGTGCTCAACGAACCCTCCGTCGTCGCCATCGAGACGATCAATGGCGTCAAAAAGGTCAAGGCAGTCGGCGACGATGCCAAGCTGATGATGGGCAAGACCCCGGATCAGATCGAGGCGATTCGGCCGCTTCGCGACGGCGTCATCGCCGACATCGATGTCGCCGAGCAGATGATCAAGCACTTCATCCAGAAGGTCCACGGCAAGCGCCGCTTCCCCCGCTGGCCCGAAATCGTGATCTGCGTCCCCTCGGGCTCGACATCCGTCGAGCGCCGCGCCATCCGCGATGCCGCTTCGAATGCGGGCGCGAGCCAGGTGTGGCTGATCGAGGAGCCGATGGCGGCGGCGATCGGGGCCGACATGCCGGTCACCGAGCCGATCGGTTCGATGGTCGTCGATATCGGCGGCGGCACCACCGAAGTGGCGGTTCTGTCGCTGAGGGGCCTGGCCTACACGACCAGCGTTCGGGTCGGCGGCGACAAGATGGACGAAGCAATCTCCTCCTACGTCCGGCGCAACCACAACCTCCTCATCGGCGAAGCCACCGCCGAGCGAATCAAGCAGCAGGTCGGCACTGCCAAGCCGCCGGTCGACGGGGATGGCATGATCGTCCACATCAAGGGCCGCGACCTCGTCAACGGCGTGCCCAAGGAAATCACCATCAACCAGCGCCAGATCGCCGAAGCACTTTCGGAGCCGGTCGGCACGATCGTCGAAGGGGTTCGCATTGCGCTCGAGAACACGGCGCCGGAGCTTGCCGCCGACATCGTCGACCAGGGCATCGTCCTGACCGGCGGGGGTGCCCTTCTGCAGGGGCTGGACGAGGTGCTGCGCGACGAGACGGGGCTTCCGGTCACGGTCGCAGACGATCCGCTGACCTGCGTCGCGCTCGGCACGGGGCGTGCGCTGGAAGAGGAAATCTTCCGCGGCGTTCTCCAGACAGCGTAAGACCGATACGTCATGGCGCCGCCATCACAACGGCGCCCGGGATTTTCCCGGAGGGCGCAATACGGCTTGTTCCTCGGCTACGTGATTGCCGTGGCCGGCATCTTATTTGCCGTGCTGCTGCTCATCCTTGCTGCGGTCGATCCGCGCGGCTTTTCGGCGCTCCGGGGCGCGGCGCTCGACGCCACCACGCCGGTATCATCGGGCGGCCGCAGCATCGTTCGCTTCTTCGCGGGCGGCGGCCAGACGATCGGAAACTATTTCATGGCCGCTTCGCAGAATGCGGAGCTGAAGCGGCAGCTTGAAGCTTCCCGCCGGCGCGTGATCGAAGCGCGCGCCGTCGAGTTCGAAAACCGGCGGCTGAAGCAGCTCCTCAACATCTCCGAGAGCCTGTCGGACAAGGTCACCACCGCGCGGATCGTCGGGTCGAGCTTCGATTCGAGCCGGCGCCTCGCCACCTTGTCGGCGGGCGGTTCGTCGGGCGTCCGCCCGGGCCAGCCGGTGCGAGGGCCCGAGGGGCTCATCGGCCGCGTCCTCGAGACCGGCCGCTACGCGTCGCGCGTCCTTCTCATCACCGACGGCGCCAGCAGCGTTCCCGTGCAGCTGGTGCGGAGCGGCGTCGCCGCGCTCGCGACCGGCCGCGGCAACGGCACCATCGAACTCAAGACTTTGGAGGTCGGCGAAAGCCCGTTCAAGCGCGGCGACCTCGTCGTCACCTCCGGGGTCGGCGGCATCTACCCGCCCGGAATTCCGGTGGCGGTGGTGATCGAGACCAATCGTGACGTCACCATCGCGCGGCCGATCGCCGACCCTGCGCGGATCGATTTCGCGATCGTTCAGCAGCTCTACCAGCCGGCGGCCGCTTTGCCTGTGAACGCCGCCGAAGCCGCGCAGCAGCAAGAAGCGTCCCAATGAGCCGGATCGCGCTCACCAGCCGCGACATGGCCATGAAGAGCGCGCGGCGTCGCTACGTGCCGATCCTATCGGTGCTCGCATCCTCCGCTGTGGTACTGCTCCCGATCATCATGTTGAACCCGATCATCCCCGATGTCAGCTTCATGGTGCTGATCGCCTGGCGGCTGCTTCGCCCCGAGATGTGGACTCCGAGCTCCGCCTTGCCGCTCGGTTTGTTCAACGATCTCATGGCCGGCCATCCGCTCGGCCAGTCCATGGCGCTGTGGACGATGACCTTTTTGCTCCTTGATTTCGTCGACAGCCGGGCGGTGTTCCGCGATTATTGGATGGACTGGCTGCTCGCCGCCGTTCTAATCCTGTTCCACAGCTTCGGCGAGTGGCTGGTCGGAAAAGCGATGGGCTCACACATTTCGTTCGGCGTCCTCTGGCCCCAGATCGGCATTTCGGTGCTTGCTTATCCTTTCATCGCGCGCCTGGCGGTGACGCTCGATCGATGGCGGCTTTCGCGATGAAACGGCGGCGCGCTCCCCTTGTCACCGAAAGCACGCAGACGCATACATTCACGCGCCGCGCGATCGTGCTTGGCGCCGCCCAAGGCGGCCTCGCCGCCGTGCTCGCCGGCCGCATGGCGTGGCTCGCCATCCACGAGAACGAGCGCTATAACCTCCTTTCCGAAAGCAACCGCGTCCAGCTGCAGCTGATGCCGCCGCGGCGGGGCTGGATCGTCGACCGCCACGGCCGGCCGATCGCGATCAACCGCAGCGACTTCCGAGTCGACATCACGCCCGATCGCCTCAAGGACAAGAAAAGGGTTCTCGCCGAGCTCACCAAACTGCTCGAGCTTCCGCCCGACGAAGTGGAGCGCATCGAAGAGGAACTTGACAACGCCGCCGGCTATCAGCCGGTACCGGTCGCCGAGAATATGCCGTTCGAAAAATATGCGGCCGTGACGGTGCGCCAGCCCGAGCTTCACGGCGTGACGCCGCTCCGCGGGTTCAGCCGCTTCTATCCCGACGGCGCTGCGGTCGGCCATCTCGTCGGCTATGTCGGGACGGCCAACAAGAAGGAATATGAAGCGGAAAAGAACCCGCTTCTGATCACGCCCGGCTTCAAGATCGGCAAGGAAGGCCTTGAAAAGACTATGGAGGCGCGGCTCCGCGGCAAGCCCGGCGCGCTTCGCATGGAAGTGACGGCGGGCGGCCGCCTCATCCGGGAGCTCGAGAAGCAGCCAGACGTCAGCGGCAACACGCTCGCGCTTACCATCGATGCGGGCCTTCAGGCTTATGCGGCGCGGCGGCTGGGCGAGGAATCGGGTTCGGTGGTGGTGCTCGACTGCCTGACCGGCGACATCCTGTGCATGGCCTCGATGCCGGCTTACGACCCCAATAATTTTTCCGACGGCATCGGCCGCAACGAATGGAAGATGCTGTCGGACGACGAGCGCCGGCCGCTGGTCAACAAGACTTTGAACGCGCTTTATCCGCCGGGCTCGACCTTCAAGCCGATGGTGGCGATGGCCCTGCTCGGCGCTGGCGTCGAGCCCGACGAGATCGTCGGCTGCGGCGGCGGTTATCGCCTCGGCAACCGCACCTTCCGCTGCCTCGGCCGCCACGGGCCGATGGACATGCACCGCGCCATCGCCAGGAGCTGCAACACTTATTTCTATGCGATGGGCCGGCGCGTCGGCATCGACCCGATTTCGGAAATGGGCCAGCGCCTCGGCTTCGGCCAGAAGTTCGATCTGCCCGTCGTCTCGCAAAGCTACGGCACCATGCCGGGCGATGACTGGAAGCAGAAGAAGTACAAGCAGGCCTGGACCCAATCCGATACGCTCAACGCGGCGATCGGCCAGGGCTATGTGATCGTCAATCCGCTGCAGCTTGCGGTGATGTCGGCGCGGATCGCGTCCGGCCGGGCGATCGAGCCGCGCCTCCTCGGCAGGAACCATAAGCCCGCGGGCGCACTCCCCTTCCCCGCCGAGCATTTCCAGACGGTGCGGGGCGGTATGTGGGAAGTGGTGAACGGCGCCGGCACGGCCGGCCGCAGCCGGCTCGAAGTTCCCGGCATCGAGATGGGCGGCAAGACCGGCACGGCGCAGGTCCGCCGCATCACCGGCAGCCAGCGCGGCCAGAGCGGTGCCTGGAAGTATCGCGACCACGGCCTGTTCGTCTGCTTCGCGCCGACCGCCAACCCGCGCTACGCCGCTTCGGTGGTGATCGAGCACGGTATGGGCGGCGCCCGCGCCGCGGCTCCGGTCGCGAAGGACGTCCTCACCTACCTGTTCGACCAGCCGCGCGCCATGGCGGCGCTCGCTGAACTGGAAACGACCTGGGGCGGAACGCTCGCCGAACGGATGGAGCGCCGCGCCGCCAAATGGCTCGCGGCCCAGCAGTCCGGAGCTGCCCCCGCCCCGGGAACTCCCGGAGCAACCAATTGATGGCCAGCAGTGTCGTTCCAGCCAAAATCACCCAGCTCCCCTGGCGCCTGATCTTCGTCGTGCTCACCATCGGCTCGTTCGGCGGGATGGTGCTGTTTTCGGCCGCAGGCGGGTCGATGAGCCCTTGGGCGCTGCCGCACTTCATCCGTTTCTTCGTGTTTTTGGGCGTCGCCATCGCAATCTCGAACATCCGGCCCGAAACCTTCAGGGACTGCGCGTTCATCGCTTACGGCGTCATCATCGTTCTTCTGATCGTGGTGCAGGCGGTCGGAGTCATCGGCGGCGGCGCCAAGTCCTGGATCGATTTCGGCCCTGTCCGGCTGCAGCCGTCGGAGCTCATGAAGCCGGTCATCGTGCTTGTGCTTGCAAGCTTCTACGCCTCGCTTCCCGCAGGTGAGGTCCGCCGCTTCGGCGCGATTTGGCCGGCCGGCGCCCTCCTCATCCTGCCGGTCGCCCTGATCATCATGCAGCCGGATCTCGGCACCTGCCTTCTTCTCATCTTCTCGGCGATCAGCGTCATGTTCCTCGCCGGGCTTCCGCTCCGCCTGTTCGTCGGCGGCGCCGCCATCGTCGCGGCGCTCATCCCGGTGGCTTATTCGATCATGATGCCCCACCAGAAAAAGCGCGTGCTGATCTTCCTCGATCCCGAGCAGGATCCGTTGGGCGCAGGCTACCACCTCACGCAGTCGAAGATTGCGATCGGGTCGGGCGGGCTGTTCGGCAAGGGCTATTTGAACGGCAGCCAGAGCCATCTCCAATATCTGCCCGAGCAGCATACCGACTTCATCTTCTCGGCCATGGCCGAGGAATGGGGTTTGATCGGCGGCATCTTCCTGATCGTCGCCTTCGTGCTGCTGTTCCGCTGGGGCATGCAGGTCAGCCTCGAGTGCAAGGGCAAGTTCGAGCGTCTGACGGCGGGCGGGCTCACCATGACGATCTTCTTCTATTTCGCGATCAACATGATGATGGTGATGGGCCTCGCCCCCGTTGTGGGAATCCCGCTCCCGCTCTTCTCCTACGGCGGCTCGGCCATGCTGACCGTGATGCTCTGCCTCGGCATTCTCATGTCGATCGACCGCGCCAACCGGCGCGACGGCCGGCGGCGGTAAAAGCGGGCGACGGGACATCGACCGAGACGGTCATTGCCTCCCCTCCCCGCGGTTGCGATCCCGCCCCGTCCGTCGTTGAGAGCCAAAGCGAAGCATTCCAGCTTCTGTCGCGACCCAAACTGCGGCCCCCTCACCTCCCGTCATGCCGGACCTGATCCGGCATCCACCTTGTTCTTTGGCACGAGCGCGCGACGTCGCTCCTGGAGGCGGCCCCACGAGCATCCGCGCTGCAAAGCCGCGCCTCCACTCCGGCGAGCAGGTGCTCGAGCGGCCAGGCGCTTCTGCTCGCGGCGGCTCGGATGGCTGCGCGTGATCTCGCTCAGCCTCGCGCGCGCCGGCGTTGAACCACCGCCATTGCATCGCCATCTGCACCATGCTAGCGGCACGCCGCGCGGAAGCTTGAAGGCCCGCGCTGGCCTTCCCAGGCATGGACGCATAGCTCAGTTGGTAGAGCAGCTGACTCTTAATCAGCGGGTCCCAGGTTCGAGCCCTGGTGCGTCCACCATCCTTTCAATGTGTTAGCCCGTTTTTCTTCTAACGGAGCCCTGCTTAGGCGGCTCCCGGGGGGAAACTTCAGCCAAAGCGTTCGCCGAATGGCCGGATCCTAACGACACTTTACTTTTATATGAGGATTGTGCATCATACTTTAGTCGCTGCTTGAACAAAGGAAAGATTGTTGTCCGATCCCCTGCTACAGCAAGAAGTCCTCGCGATGCTAATCCGCGAGACCAATCCGACCTTCTGGCAGGTGCTGATGCAGCGCAAACGGTGGGCCTATAGTGAAGCATTTCACGCAGTCGATAACGACCCCCGTCCCCTACCCAACCAGAAGAAGGCTAAGCTTCTGGACGAGCGTTTTTATCTGTGTGAGCGGGCGCTTCACGACGCGGCTATCGCGGCGGGGGCAACATCCTCAGACCAAAAGATTGCGATCAACAGCTGGGTCTACACCATCGCGCGGGTTGGGCCGGTCTCAATCATCCAGACCTACGTTCAAAGTCCGGAGGACTTTGCACGTCCAGCAAGGTTTCGTGAGCAACATGCGGGCCTGAATCAATTTTTGAGCCGGCCGCAGTTCGCCCTCGGCGACGTGTCTCCTGAGATATTCGAGATCAGCAAGGTAGCTGGCATCGTGATTCACGGCCCGCGCGGGCGGCCATTCACGGAAGCTTACCAGCGTTTGGAGTTCTTAAATTTCTGCGTACCCTCCGAGAATTACAGGCGCTGGGAAGTAAATTTGCCCGTGCCCGAGATTGTAGCTGCATTTGGCGATGCGCCCGCTACCCAAGCGCAGCGTGACATCGCAAATCCGAAGCCGCGCGCTCGTGATCAGGACAAGAAGGACGGCAAGGAATCTGCATGACGGTTGGTACCCCTGGTTTCGTATCGGAACGACTTACCGAAGCGCGTGAATCGCTCGGTCTGACGAAAGTCGCCTTGTCAGAATTGATTGATGTCACGCCGATGGCGATCTCGCAGTACGAGAGCGGGACAAGCCCCCGACCTGAGATTTTGGATCAAGTCGGCCAGAAGCTGGGCTTCCCCCGTTCCTTTTTTCTGCGCGCACCGCTTCCCGATGATGACGCCCCGATATTCTGGCGATCAAATGCTGCAGCGACGAAGATTGCACGCCAGCGCGGACTTCAGCGTCTAAAGTGGAGCAAGGAGATCGCCTCCTATCTCACTGATTACTTTGAGTTTCCGAAGGTAGATTTTCCCGATGAATTGTTTTCGGACGTTGATTTTCGAGAGCTGACGACGGCGGACGTTGAAGGGACAGCCGATCGACTGCGCCAATTTTGGGGTTTCGGCCAAGCGCCTGTTCCCGACCTACTGCTGGAGCTTGAAAACAGCGGCACCATTACGGGCCGCATCAACATGGCCGCCGAAACGCTGGATGCCTTTTCTCAGTGGTCAACCAGCATCGGCATTCCGTTTGTCCTGGTGGGTAGAGATCGCGCTAGTGCGGTCCGTTCGCGCTTCGACGCGGCGCACGAGCTTGGACACCTGCTCCTGCATCGCAACGTGGACCGAAAGCGGATAAACTCGAAAGAGGATTTCAATCTAATCGAGAAGCAGGCGCATCGTTTCGCGGCCGCTTTTCTGCTGCCTGCAAGGGCATTCGCAGATGAGCTTTGGACGCCGAGCCTGGATGGTTTTCTCGCTTTGAAGGAGCGGTGGCGGGTTTCTATCTCAATGATGATCATGCGGTGCGAGACCATCGGCATCACGGAGAAGGAGGAAACCCAACGTCTCTATATCAACTACAACCGGAGGGGTTGGCGCACAGAAGAGCCGTTGGATTCCGTCCTGAAGCATGAGGAGCCGAAGATCCTGAAGAGGAGCTTTGAAGCGCTGATCCAAGAAGGAATAAAGTCGCGCCAGCAGATCATCGACGATCTGGCTCTTCCGACGCGAGAGGTAGAACAGCTCGCTGGCCTGCCGACGGGATTTTTCTCAGCAAGCCGAGCCGAGGTGAAAGCATTTCCGGCACTGAAGGAGAGCGTCCGCGCAGCGACAAGCGAGGGGCTGGATAATGTGGTAAATCTATTTAACCGAGAGAAACCCAGCCACTGAGATTTCGCGCAGCGTTGAACGGCCACTCACCTTAGCGCAATCTGCGCAAGGAGGCTCTCCAGTTCGCCAGCTGTTGCGGCTTCGATAGCCACGGAGTTGCCCAAAGGGTCTGCCCCGCAGCAAATAGTTCATTCCTTATGCTTCTCAACTACTTACTGGTGCCTGCTCGCTGATTGCCTATCAGAACCCCTCGTGCTGGTGCGAGCGAGAACGCGAATTTGCTCCTCGAACCTCCAAGGGGCAGATCTCGAGCAATTTGGAAAAGCTTGGCGGCGACCGGAGGGCTGACCTAAGGTCGAAGCATGAATGCCGTCGAGATTGAAGAAGCTGTTTCCGCGCTGGCCGGTCAACCTTTTGACCGGGCCGAGTTTCCGTTCGCGTTCCTTCAAGCGTTCGGCAACAAGGCGACGACGATCAAGCGGCTTCGCAGCGGCGCTTCAAACAAATCCGATGTCGGCGGCGTCCTGCAAACCGGCAACATTCATGTGGCGGTCGCTGCGCCCGGCGATGTCACGCAGACGCTCGCCGCGCTGAAGGCTAGCCCAGCAACCCGCAAGGCCAAGGCAAAGTTCATCCTCGCCACGGATGGCGACACGTTCGAGGCAGAAGACTTAGAATCGGACGAGACGGTCGCCTGCGCCTATACTGATTTCCCTGATCATTTCGGCTTCTTCCTGCCGCTGGCGGGCATCAGCACCGTGCGGCAGGTGCGGGAAAGCAGCTTCGACATTCGCGCCACCAGCCGCCTCAACCGGCTCTATGTCGAACTGCTGAAGGACAACCCGGAATGGGGCACGGCCGAGCGGCGGCCGGATATGAACCATTTCATGGCCCGGCTGATCTTCTGCTTCTATGCGGAAGACACTTTCATCTTCCACCCGAGCCACCCCTTCACCGGCACGATCGAGAAGATGAGCGAGCGCGATTCGTCCAACACCCATGAGGTGATCGGCGAACTGTTCCGCGCCATGAACACGCGCAAGGAAGACCATGAGGCGGCCGGCATCCGCAACTGGGCCAGGCCATTTCCCTATGTGAACGGCGGCCTCTTTTCCGGCAGCCTTGAGGTGCCGCGCTTCAGCCGCATCGCCCGCTCCTATCTGCTGCACATCGGCAATCTGAACTGGAAGCAGATCAACCCGGACATCTTCGGGTCGATGATCCAGGCGGTCGCCGATGATGAGGAACGCGGCGCGCTGGGGATGCACTACACCAGCCGCCCCAATATCCTGAAGGTGCTCAACCCACTATTCCTCGACAGCCTGCGCGAGCAGCTGGAGGAAGCGGACGACAATGCGCGCAAGCTGCTGAACCTCCGCAACCGCATGGCGCGCATTCGCGTTTTCGACCCGGCCTGTGGCAGCGGGAACTTCCTTGTCATCGCCTACAAGGAGATGCGCGAAATTGAGGCCGAGATTAACCGGGGGCGAGGCGAGGACGGCCGCGCCAGCGACATTCCGCTGACCAATTTCCGCGGTATCGAACTGCGCGATTTCCCTGCCGAGATCGCCCGGCTGGCACTGATCATCGCGGAGTTCCAGTGCGATGTCCTTTATCGCGGCGAGCAATTGGCCTTGGCCGAGTTCCTGCCACTCAATCAGAAAAACTGGATCACCTGTGGCAATGCCCTGCGGCTGGACTGGCTGAGCATCTGTCCGCCCACAGGGGCGGGGGTAAAGCATCGAGCTGACGACCTGTTCGGCACGCCGCTGGATCAGGCACAGATCGACTTCGAGAACGAGGGAGGCGAGACCTACATCTGCGGCAACCCGCCATACGTTGGTGACAAGAAGCAAACCGAACAGCAAAAAATCGATCTTCGCGATCTATTTGCCCATCGATGCGCTCAATGGAAATCTCTCGATTACGTTGCTGGCTGGTTCATTAAGGCGTGCGATTACGCACAAAGGGCGAGTTCGGACAGCGCGTTCGTGTCCACGAACAGCATCTGCCAAGGTCAGCAGGTGTCCCTGTTATGGCCACTTATCTTTTCTTCCGGCAGGCAGATCAGTTTCGCTTATCCCAGCTTCAGGTGGTCGAATCTTGCGAGCAAGAATGCTGGCGTGACGGTGTCTGTCATTGGACTGGCGGCGCAGGGGGCGATTAAGCGAAAACTATATACAGAGGCAGATCACGGTGTGTTTTCAGTCATAGAATGCGATAACATCAACGCTTACCTAATTCCTGGGAAGAATATTGAAGTAAATAAGTCGAATAGCCCGATATCTTCAGTTCCAGAAATGACGCTGGGCAATGTGCCTTACGATGGTGGAAACCTTCTACTCTCAAAGAGCGATCTAGAATCGTTGGGCTTAGATGATGCGCAGAGGCAGCGGTTTATACGCCGGTTTTATGGCTCCGCTGAGTTTATTAGAGGCATAGACCGATACTGCCTCTGGATTAGCGACTCTGATTTAGAGGATGCGCAAGCCGTGCCCTCAATTGCCGCGCGGATCGAAGGTGTGCGGCGGATGCGATTGGCTTCGACAGATGCAGGAACCGTCGCCATGGCATCTCGGTCGCATCAGATGCGTGAGATGAAGAACGCACAGAAGCAGACCATTGTGGTGCCTCGCGTAAGTTCGGAAAATCGTCCTTTCCTGCCGGTCGGGTTGGTTGGGAATGACGCTGTCATAGGGGACAAAAATTATGCGGTGTATGACGGCCCCCTGTGGAGTTTGGCGCTGTTGGCGTCGAGGTTGCACAGAACGTGGATCGCAGCAGTTTGCGTTCGACTGCGAACCGACTTCTCGTATGGGAGCACGTTGGGGTGGAATACGTTTCCGGTCCCGACGCTGACCGAGAAGAACAAGGCCGATTTAACGCGCTGCGCCGAGGACATTCTGGTAGCCCGTGAGGCACACTTCCCGGCCACCATCGCCGATCTTTATGACCCAGATGCCATGCCCGCCGATCTGCGCGAGACGCACGAGCGCAACGACGAGGTGCTGGAACGCATCTACATCGGCCGCCGCTTCCGCAACGACACCGAGCGGCTGGAAAAGCTGTTCGAACTCTACACCAAAATGACGGTGGCCGCAGGCAAGACCCCCAAAGCGCGACAGGGGGCTTCTGCTTGAGCGATTATGCCTTGTTCCAGATATGGGGACCGTTCCGGCGCTCGCTGATCCACGGACATCGTTTCTACGTCGAACAAGCGCGCAAGCGACTGCTCTCGCAGTTCGGCGACATCGAAGCCGAAGCTGATCGGGCAGCCGAAGAATGGCTGGAGCGCAATGGCGCGAACTTTGACCCCGACCGGCATGACGAGGGCGACTTCTACGAGGCTGCCAACGATGCCGGGATCGAGTTCTACAGCCTTTTGACCGGAATGCGCGATCAGACGCGGCTGAGGGTTCTAGCTGGCATGTTCCACGAGTGGGACAAGCACCTTCGCGCCTGGCTGGTCCAGGAGATGCGGCACTGGCATCGGGGGGACCATGCCGTTGCTAAGGTGTGGTCAGTAGATTTCACCCAAATTGCTGATTTGCTGGAATGCCTCGGCTGGAAAATCCGCAGTTCAGGATACTTTCCCGCGCTCGATGCCTGCCGCCTTGTCGTGAATGTCCACAAGCACGGCGAAGGCCGATCGCTCGACGAGATCAGACAGCAATTTCCCGAGTATCTCGACGATCCGTTCGCGGGCGCGGGCGGCGGTTTCTCCGACGTCAAATATCGGGATCACACCCACCTCAAAGTGACCGACGCGCAGTTCCAGATTTTTGCGGACGCAATCGAAGCCTTCTGGGAAGCCGTCCCGGAAAACATTTATCAATCCGACGTGACGGACCTGCCCGAGTGGCTCAAAAAGGCCATCTTGAAAGACCGCGCCAGCCAAGGACAGGCAGCCCAGAAATGATCGACGCCTCCCACAAAGCCGTTCCCTCAGTTTCCGTCTCCTACGCCCGCAATGGCAATTCGACTAAGTCGAATACGCTGGGGATGCGCGCGATGCAGGAGCGCGCCTACGACAAGCGCGGTGAGCGATATCTGCTGATTAAGTCCCCTCCTGCCTCGGGCAAGAGCCGGGCGCTCATGTTCATCGCGCTCGACAAGCTGGCGAACCAAGGAGTCAAACAGGCGATCATCGTGGTGCCCGAGAAATCGATCGGGGCCAGCTTCAACGATGAACCGCTCAGCCAGTTCGGCTTCTGGGCTGACTGGCGCGTCCAGCCGCGATGGAACCTGTGCAATGCGCCAGGCAGCGACAACGGCGGCAAGGTCAATTCCCTCGGCGCGTTCCTCGATAGCGACGACAAGGTGCTGGTCTGCACCCACGCCACCTTCCGCTTCGCCGTCGATCGGTTCGGCGTGGAGGCCTTTGACGACCGGCTGATCGCGGTGGACGAGTTCCACCATGTTTCCGTGGGGGAGGACAACAAGCTGGGCCGGCAACTGGGTGAGTTCATCGCCCGCGACCGGGTGCACATCGTCGCCATGACCGGCTCCTATTTCCGGGGCGATGCGGAGGCCGTGCTTGCGCCGCATGACGAGGCGCGCTTCGATAGCGTCACCTATACCTATTACGAGCAACTCAACGGCTACGAGCACCTCAAGCGGCTGGACATCGGCTATTTCTTCTATTCCGGTGCCTACGTGGACGACATCCTGGCGGTGCTGGACCCAGCCGAGAAGACCATCATCCATATCCCCAATGTCAATTCGCGCGAGAGCACCAAGGACAAGATCAGGGAGGTGGAGCACATCATCGAGGAGTTAGGCGACTGGCAGGGCACCGATGCCGCGACCGGCTTCCAGCTGGTCAGGACGGCCGATGGCCGCACCCTGCGAATCGCGGATCTGGTGGACGACGATCCAGCCAAACGCGACCGTGTTTCCGCCGCGCTCAAAGACCCGGCCCAGAAGAACAAGCGCGATCATGTCGACATCATCATCGCCCTTGGCATGGCGAAGGAAGGCTTCGACTGGATTTGGTGCGAACACGCGCTGACAGTGGGCTACAGGGCCAGCCTGACCGAAATCGTCCAGATCATCGGCCGCGCCACCCGCGATGCGCCAGGCAAGACCCGGGCGCGCTTCACCAACCTGATCGCCGAGCCGGACGCGTCAGAGGGTGCCGTGACCGAGGCCGTCAATGACACGCTGAAGGCAATCGCGGCCAGCCTGCTCATGGAGCAAGTGCTCGCGCCGCGTTTCGAGTTCAAGCCGAAGAACCCCGCGAACGTCGCAACGCCTGGCTTCGATTATGGGGAGGGCGGCTACGATGCCAACAAGTGCAATGTGGGCTTCCACGAAGAACGCGGCGTCTTCCAGATCGAGATCAAAGGGCTGGCCGAACCGAAAAGTTCGGAAGCCGCCCGCATCTGCCGCGAGGATTTGAACGAGGTGATCGCCACCTTCGTGCAGGACAAGCCATCGATCGAGCGCGGCCTGTTCGATGAGGAACTGGTGCCGGAGGAACTGACGCAGGTGCGTCTCGGCAAGATCATCAAGGACAAGTATCCCGAACTGGACGATGAAGATCAGGAGGCCGTGCGCCAGCACGCCATTGCCGCGCTCAACCTGACCCAGCAGGCCGCTAGGATCGCCATTGGCGATGACAAAGAACCCAGCGCCAACACGGCGCTGATTGACGGCGTCCGCAAGTTCGCCATGGACGTGCGCGAATTGGACATCGACCTGATCGACCGCATCAATCCGTTCGGCGATGCGGTCATTGCAGCGCGCCTTGAACAAGGATGAGGCAGGCCGCCGCATTACCGATCCCGTCGCTGGCCCACTATTTTCGGAAAGCCAGGAAGATGGCGATCAGGCCAGTGGGACGATCTATGTCCTCCGTAGCAAGTCCGATCATCCAATCGTCGCCGCCAATCGCGAGCTGGTGCACAAGATCGGCGTCACCAACCTGAAGGTCGCCCAGCGCGTTGCGGGCGCGCGCCTCCAGCCGACCTTTCTCATGGCCGATGTCGAAGTTGTTGCGACCTACGAACTCTTCAACATCAACCGGAGCAAGCTGGAAACGCTGATTCATCGAGTCTTCGAGCCCGCTCGGCTAGACATCGAGATCGAGGACCGCTTCGGGCGGCCGGTGAGGCCGCAGGAGTGGTTTCTGGTGCCCTTCTTCATCGTCGATGAAGCGGTCGAGCGGATCAAGGACGGGACGATCGGAGAGTATCACTACAATCCCAGCCTGGCCGGTTTGGAGAAGGCTTAGCTAGGTGGGCGGATGGGACCAAGCGGCGGGACGATAGTGCGCCATGGCGAGCTCTGAGGGGACAGGCAGGTTACTTAAGTTGCCCCCCAGTAGCCGTAGCTCACAATCCTCTTCTCCGAGAACGACGTTTTTCGCTGCCTATCAAGAGCTTGGCAGGCCAGCTTCACTGATTGCTTGTCAGCGCCTCCTGAGCACCTCAATAGAAGCAACAGCGGTTTAGAGGTGGGCGGGCTCGAACTCGAACTCCAGTGCTTCCGCCTTATCGACTCCTGTGAGTGTCAGGTCGCTCCGCACCCGCACGTCGAGCTGACCCAACGGATCGAAGATGAACCGGACTCTGAGCTTCCCAGCTCCCTCCTCGAGGCCAGAGACGATTGCGAGAAAGAAGTCGGAATCTTCGCGTGCCGCTTGGATCTCCGAGGCGGTGAGCGTGACGTCGGTCGGGATCTCCGCGCCCGAGCACATCTTAATCTCGTAGCATGCATTCCGGGGACACTATACTCTGCATTCCGGGGACACTATACTCAATTCGGTGCCTGCTACGGCCCTCCGCCCCACCGGCTCGCAGCAAAATAGATATTGTGTCGCCTGAATTTGCGTACCTGCCGGCCCTGTCGAACGCTGAAATGTTGTCGCGGGCAAGGCATGCAAAGCAGACGGCCTCGCCTACAGGCGCAGCGCAACCTGCGGCAGGTTAGCTGTGAGTCACAGCCACGCCGCCGCACCCGAGGGCTTGACCTCCCTTCCTGTATTAGTAACATAAGACACAGCTTGCAGGAGGGAGAGTCGATGACGAGGTTGAAGCTGGGGGCGGCCGCATTGCCGCTGGCGTTGCTGTGGCCGGTGGCGGCGGCTGCGGCGGTGCCTGCGGACCTCAAGACCAAGGCCGACGCGGTCGTCACGGGCAGCTATCCCGCCGATGGTCCGGGAGCGGCGGTGGTGGTGATGGACGACGGAAGGATCGTCTATGCCGCCGGACGCGGCTTGTCCAACGTTGAGGCGAAGCGGCCGATCACGCCGGACACCGTGTTCCGGCTCGGCTCCATCACAAAGCAGTTCACGGCGGCGGTGATCCTGCAGCTGGCTGAAGAGGGCAAGCTGTCGCTGTCCGACCCGCTGTCGAAGTTCCTTGCCGACTATCCAAAGCCAGGCGCGAACGCGACGGTGGCCCAGCTCTTGAACCATAGCTCCGGCATCCAGAGCTACACGGGAATCTCCGGTTGGATGGCGAGCGACAAGCCCGCCGTGCCGGTGACGACGAAGAGCCTCATCGCGGAATTTCGGGACAAGCCCGACGACTTCGCGGCCGGCACGCGCTTTTCCTACAACAATTCGGGTTACGTCCTGCTTGGCGCGATCATCGAGGCGGTGACGAACAAGCCTTGGCACGCGGCGATCGAGGATCGGATCACAAAGCCGCTTGGGCTCACGAGCATCCGCTACGGAGTGGAAGAGCCCAAGGTCAAAAATATGGCGGCCGGCTATACCGAGCGGGACGGCAAGGCGGCGCCGGCTCGTCCCATCCACATGAGCGTGCCGCATGCGGCGGGCGCATTGGTCGGCACGGTGGGCGACCTCGCCAAATGGGCGAAAGCGCTGCACGGCGGCCAAGTCGTCAAAAGCGAAACCTACCAGCAGATGATCGCCCGCACCCGCCTGTCGGACAGCAAGGAAGTGGATTATGCCTTTGGCCTGTCGAACGGGGACGTTCGCGGACGCCGTTCAATCGGACATGGCGGCGGCATCTTCGGCTTTTCCACATCGAGCCTCTATGTGCCGGGCGGAGACGTGTTCGTCGCGGTTTTTGCGAACAGCGACAAGCCTATGAGCTCGCCGGACATGACGGCGGTCCGGCTTGCCGCCATCGCGATCGACGATCCCTATCCAAGCTTCACGCGTGCCGAGATTCCCTCAGCCGAACTCGAGCCTCTCGCGGGTGTGTACAAGCTCGCTGAAGGCGAGCAGCGCTTGTTCATGCGCGATGGCAAGCTTTTCACCCGGCGGACCGGCGGATCCGACCTGGAAGCAATTCCAGCCGGCCAGGGGCGATTCTTCTACCCGAAGAGCCTGACCTGGTTCACCGCAACCAAAGACGAAGCCGGCAAACCTCTGCTGAGCTTCTACCAGAACGGCTCCAAGACTCCTGAGATTGCCCGGTGGAGCGGACCCATTCCGCCCGAAGCTGCGTCAGTCGACCTGCCCAGGGCGACCCTGGCGCGCTATGCAGGACGGTATCAGTTCGGGCCCGCACCGTTGCTCGTGACCTTGGGCGACGACGGGTACTTGACGGTCAAGCTCGGACCGCGGAATCCGGTGCCGATCATTCCGACCAGCTCGAACGAGTTCCGGGCGGAAAGCGTCGATGCCCGCGTCATCTTCCATGAAGGACGGAGCGGTGTCGCACCTCACCATCGATCAGGGCGGACGCCAGCGCGATGCGCAGCGAGTCGGTGCCAATTAAACGCCAAAGCTCGGGTCTGCTCGTCCACAAGCGAGTCGCCGTGCCTGCCCGCCGCTGCGAGCGACGCAGCCGCTCGATTGGTCGCTCCGGTGACTTGGATCAGCTCTTCTGCACTGCGTGGGCGCACGTCTGCTTCTCCCTATTCTTTTTCGGGCCTGCCCGCGCTGATCGCACATGTGAGATCGGGTAGCAGCAAGCATCCGGGCGCCGAGGTGATGCTCGCAGCGGGGGATCGACTTGCGTACGTGACGGAGGAGCCTCCCATCAAAGTCGATATGTGGTTTCATGGCAGATAGGTGATCGCATCATCTGGCAGCTCGCAGCGGCACGTCCTCTAAGTGACCCATTCGCTGCGTGATTACCGGAACGCAGAGCTACCGTTCTCGGCCGGATTGCGATGTCTGACAAAGAGCGCTATATGTCACACAGGCAATGGAGGTCTTATGTCAGCTGGAGCTCCCGGCGGCAGCTCAACCAACAAGCGATCCTCTCGTTCGACTGCAAGGCGGCGCGCGGGAATTCGGTCCCAAGAGGGAGAGCCGCAGGTCAGCAAGAGAGTTGTAGCTACCCTTTCGACCGCTGCAGCGATCGGGCTGATCAGCGGCAAAAAGGGAAAGCGACTCTCCGGGCGCGCGCACGAGGAACTGTTCGCAGCAGCCGTCGCTCGGTCCGGTCTCGAGGGCAGTGATTTGCTCGAGTATGCGCTCGCCAAAGTCGCCTTGGAGGATGATTTCGCCGAGCGACTGCTCGCGCGCGAAGGCGCGATCAGCCGGGACGTGGATCTTGGCTTTTGATTTAGAGGCGACACTTCGCCGGCTTAAGCTCGAGAAGCGTATTCTGCCTCTATCTCATCGGATTGATCACGAGCTACCGTTTGTCCATCGCGAGCAATCAGCGGGCCCACCCTTGCTGCTCGACACGACGGTCTATATCGACGTTCTGCAAGCTCGAGCACCTTCAGAAGTGAAAGATTTGCTGAAGGTCCGGCAGGTGAATCATTCGTCGGTTGCGGTGGGTGAACTCGCCCATCTCTTTGGGCGGCTAGACCCCCGCCACCCCGATACGAAGTCCGTACTGGCGGAAATCAAGACAACAATCGATGACATACCTCAGCACCGCCTTGCCGCTCCAAGCGTGGAGGCGGTCGCAGAAGCTGGGATCGTCACCGGTATCATTGCACGCCTGAGGGGGCTACCAAAGACCGATAAGCAACCCTTGCTGAACGATGCCACCCTCTTCTTCCAGGCCTTGGAGAGTGGCTTCACCGTCTTGTCGAGGAACATCGGTGACATGGACTTAATTGAGCAACTGGTGCCCACCGGGCGCATCTTGTTGTACCGTCAGGCAGCCTAGCTTGTAGGGCGGCGGGCGATGGCCCAGCCAGGCGGAGTTGCACAGCAATCTTAATCAGCGGGTCCCGGGTTCGAGCCCCGGTGCGTCCACCAGGCTTTTCAAGGAGTTACCCCTGGCTCACCCGCCGGATCCCCGGTCAGCGCGAGTTCTGGGAATCACCGGGCGGCGGAAAGGGCCGTTCGGCTAATCGCCGAAGACCTGCGGGTTTCGCTGGATGAAGCGTCTCGCCCTTTGTCGACATAGGATGTCCGCGCGCGAGAGCGAGGCAGCGCCAGCCGGCGATGCTGACGACCGCGGCACCCACCCGTGTCGACGATCAGGTCTTGGATGGTGTCGCTGAGGTCCATCAGCTGCGGGAGTGCCTCGCCCTCACCCTCATCAATAGCGATCCAGCAGGCGATCTACGCTATCGTGCGCGGTGCCCTGCTTGCCTGGTGTCTTGCCGACCTCCCGCTCCAGGGCTGCGCGGAGATTTTCGATCTGCTTGTCCGTGAGGTGCTCGATGCCGATAAACTGCTCCCGGGCCGGATCCAGCGCGCGGAGCAGTTCGTCCAGCTTCGCCTGCATGGCCGCAGCGTCCCTGTTCTGGCTATTCTGGATC
>JALYNE010000018.1 GCA_030773375.1 Pseudomonadota bacterium | reverse complement strand
GTATGTGCCGAAATGAAAAGCCCCAGCCGTTTCCGGCCGGGGCTTGGTGGTGATCAGCATCGGGGGGGGGGAGGAGCTGACCACCGGGGGGGTATGAGCAGAACGTCACTCCCGCGGAAGGGTTCCCAAAAAAATGATGCGCCGCAAAAAACTTTTGCGCACTCAAGGAAAGCGCTCGTTGAAGCGAAAAGGCGGCGCTTCAGCGAGGCCGCTGTTCGACGTAAAGATCATGCCTTTGTTTATCCAGTTGCCGTTGTTGGGCAAGCTCGGCGGCCTGCTCGTCCACCGCCAGCGAAGCTTCATCTCACCGGCCGGCGACGCGCACCGCGGTGAGATCAAGCGCCTGTTTTAACCCACGTGCGAGAGCCGTTGCATCGCCATTGCCCCAGAAGTGCATGAAAAAGAGCCGCGGCTGTTCCTGACCCAGGTGGTTGTGGAGAGCAGTGACGTCGATGTCGTTCGCGCGCAGGCTACGCAGAACGGGTGTGACTTCGGCTGCCGTCAGCACGAAGTCGCCCGTGGCGACGGCCCTGCCGGAGCCGGTCGGCTGGAAGTTGATGGCAGTGGCGAGGCCCATCGAAGGGGGCACCGCCATGCCCGCATCGGTGATCCTTTCCCGGCGCGGAATGCTGAACTGATAGACGCCGCCGTTCGCTTTTCCCTTCGCGCCCACGATCCGGTTGAGCGCAGCCGCCTCAGGCGGCCCAGCTGGCTGCGGCGCGGGCGAGGTGGAGGGCGGGGCGAGCGGCGTGGCGCTGAGCGACAAGGCCGAACGCACGGCAGCAGCAAGTCGCGCCGGGTCACCATGGCCGTGGACGTGCATGTAGATCGTAGCCGGCGAGGACCGGAGCAGATGATTGTGGAGGGCAGTCACCGTGAGGCCGCTCTCCAGTAATCTGCTCATGACGGGGTTCACCTCCGATTCGAGCAAGACCAGGTCGCCCATCAGCATGGCCTCGTTCCCAGCCGGCTGGAAGGCGAGCCATGAGCCCAGCGCGAGTGCAGGTCGGATCTGAACGCCGTCCAAAGTGACGGTAAGATCGCTGCGCGGGAAGCTGTAGCGACGGACGCCGTCGGGCTGCTCCGCTCCCGATCGGCCAAGGGCGTTGTCGACGCGCGCCCAGTCGGGGGCGGCACAGGCGGGCGAGGCCGCGAGGGCTGCCGCAAGCGCGATGATGATGCTTCTGCTTGTCATGTGCCATTCTCCACGGACGCCTGTGGCTGCGAGCCCATGCGCCTCCAGCCGCTACGTGTCCACCGGCCCGCGCTTGGAGGAGCGCGGCTTGCCTTTCGCATTGGCAAAGCGGTAGTGGCGGAGGGATGTTCAGCGGCAGCGTCTATCTGAGCGACGATTCACCGAGGCCATTCGTGGGCAGCACGGCACGGCGCCCCCGTTCAGGTTGCAAACCAAGGCGGAAACGGTCGTGAGCGGTCATGGCGAACCTGTTGATGGCGACCTGGTTCAAGGCCCGCCCAAAATCCCCGTGCCGCAGGAAGTTCAGGATGCAGTCCGCACCCTGATCCAGTGGGCGGGGGACGACCCCCAACGCGAGGGGCTGCGCGATACACCGGCGCGCGTCGCCCGGGCGTGGAAGGAATATGCCAAGGGCTATGGGGAAGATCCGGCCTATCACCTCAGCCGGACGTTCGACGAGGTGGGCGGCTATGACGAGATCGTGCTCCTCAAGGACATTCCCTTCCAGTCCCATTGCGAGCACCACCTCGCGCCGATCATTGGCAAGGCCTCGATCGCCTACCTGCCCCGGAACCGCGTGGTCGGCATCTCCAAGCTGGCGCGTGTGCTCCACGCCTTTGCCCGCCGCCTCCAGGTCCAGGAGAGGCTAACGGCGCAGGTTGCCGACTGCATCTGGGAGCACCTCGAGCCGCAGGGGGTGGCGGTGGTGATCGAGGCAAGTCATGCCTGCATGACGGCGCGCGGCGTCAACACGCCCGGCGTGATGATGACCACCAGCCGCATGATGGGCGTGTTCCGGAGCGACGAGCGGAGTCGCCGCGAAGTGCTTGCATTGATGGGCTGCTGATCGCCCCTGAAGGCGCAGCGCTTCCCACCTGCGCTTCAAATCAGCCGCGCAGAAGGTCAGGTTGACACAGAAGTGTTCCGACGCTGCGCCATTCTCGCCCCACGGCTTGTCGGCCCAATGGCGCAGCAGCTTTTGCTGGAAGAGCTGTAGCCGCGTGTAGTTTTCCTGGGCCATCCCGAGCCCTTTCAGCGGCCAGTTCGTTCAGCTCGTAGAGCATCTCGCGCCGGAACGGATCCGCGATCCTGGATGAACGTGATTGCGACGAGCCGCTGTCCATCCGTCACCGGCTCGACTTCGTGAAGAGTGTCGGAAGGGTAGACGATGCAGCTGGCTGCGGACCCTCGGAAGCGCACGTCCCCCGTGCCGAGCCGGATGCGGAGCGCGCCGCCGGAATAAGTATCAGGATCGCTGAGGAAGGCGGTGCAGCTGAGGTCGGAGCGAAACGAGCCCGTGTCGCATCCTCCTCGGGCGATCCGACAACGGCAGCGACCCCGCTTGCAAGCCTCAAGCCCTGCTGTAGGGTTTGGGTGCGAAACGACAGGGAGCCGAGCAGCGGATGGACGGGGATGAAGCGGAGCGGACGCCGTTGAAACGCGTCGTCATGGCGAGCCTCGTCGGCACCACCATCGAATGGTATGACTTCTTTCTCTACAATTATGCAGCGGCCATCGTCTTCAACCGGCTGTTCTTCCCCGAATTCGATCCGCTGACGGGCACGCTGCTGGCGTTTGCCACCTATGCGCTTGGCTTTGTGGCTCGGCCCGTGGGCGGCGTCGTCTTCGGCCATTTCGGGGATCGGATCGGGCGCAAGCGGTTGCTGATGCTCAGTCTCATTCTGATGGGGGTTGCGACGACCCTGATCGGTCTTCTCCCGACCTACGCTCAGATCGGCGCTTGGGCGCCGATCGCGCTTGTGATGCTCCGCCTCGTGCAGGGGTTCGCGGTCGGTGGCGAATGGGGCGGCGCGGTGCTGCTCGCGGCCGAGCATGGCGATGCGGCGCGGCGCGGTTACTGGGCGAGTTGGCCGCAGGCGGGCGTTCCGGCCGGCAATCTCCTCGCAGTGGCCGTGCTGGCAGTTTTGGCCGCCTTTCAAAGCGATGTCGATTTCGTGGCCTGGGGCTGGCGCGTCCCTTTCATTCTGTCGGCCGTGCTTGTGGTGATCGGCTGGTGGATCCGCACGGCGGTTGCGGAGAGCAGTACTTACAGGGTTGCAAAACAGGCGGAGCCCTTGCCCAAAGTTCCGGCGCTTGATGTGATCCGCGAAAGCCCGAAGGGGGTTCTCATCGGAGCAGGTCTCCGGCTGGGCGAGAACATCTCCTACTATATCATCACTGCTTTTTCGGTGACCTACCTCATCGAAGTTGCAAAGCTCGACCGCGGCACGGCGCTCAATGCGACGCTGGTCGGGGCTGCCATTCATTTCTTCATGATCCCGCTCTTTGCCCACCTTTCGGACCGGGTCGGCCGGCGGTTGGTCTATGCCTTCGGCGGGCTTGGGCTCGCCCTCTTCAGCTTCGCCTTTTTCCCAATGTTGGCGAGCGGCGACATGGCGTTGATCGTTGCGGCCATCGCAATCGCACTCGTGCTGCACGGGGCGATGTACGGCCCGCAGGCCGCCTTCATTTCCGAGCTCTTCCCCACCAGGATCCGCTATTCGGGAGTGTCCATCGCATACCAGCTGACCTCGGTGGTCGCCGGTTCGCTCGCCCCGATCATCGCGGTCGCGCTCTACCAGCGCACCGGCTCGGCCTGGCCCGTCGCCTTTTATGTCGCTGCGGCGTGCGCGGTGAGCGGCGTCACCGCTTTGCTCGCGCGGGAGACCAAAGGGGTGGACCTGCGCGCAATCCGGTGAGGGATCGATGAGGGTGCGGAACGACTCTTCAATGGTTTAGTTATAACAATCCCGATTGGGGGAAGGCCGGAGACGAACGGAGTGGAAGAGCAAGGAGGCTGAAGAAGCGATGGTTAGCCGCGACTTTATGAGGCAGCTGGAAGGCTATGGCCTGACCACGGCCGAGATCAGCTATTACATGCCCGACCATCCCAAGCTCATACAGCTCTTCATCTGGCAGGAATATGACGTCGCACCGGCCTTTCCGGTGCTTCACGGCTTTCTCGACCACTGGCGCCGCGAAATCGAGGCGGCGGTGCATTCCGTCCGCGTTGCGCATCGCCACCTGATCAGCCCCACCGAGTGGCGCGCCGTCGAGGGTATCATCACCATCAATTGAAGCGGCTTGCCTGCCGGCCGCAGAACGAAAAAGGCCGCCGCTCAGCCGAGCGGCGGCCTTTCTGACATAGAGTGCTTGTCAGTCAGGTGGAATCACCTGACGGCTCGGAAAGCACGGCAAGCAAAGGAAACTGGGCTCATTCCCGCTTCAATGGAAGCGGGAATGAGCCTGGGGCCGCTACGCGAACGGCCGGCGCCTCAGGCGCTGGCGGCTTCGCCCTGGCCGGCGGTGCTGGCCTGCGTTTCGGCGGTGGCGCCGGGCTCCGCGTTCGGATCGTAATCCTCGGTGAAGCCGGCATTGTCGCGTTCGAACATGTCGGCCATGACATCGACGCCCTGCGCCTGCAGCTCGGCCTCTTCGGGCGAGCGAGCGACGTTGACTCGGATCGTGACCGACACCTCGGGGTGAAGCGCGATCTTGACGTCCTGTATGCCGATCGCCTTGATCGGGCGGTCGAGCACGATCTGGTTCTTCGCCAGCTTGTGCCCCTGCGCTTCGAGCGCTTCGGTCAGGTCGCGGGCGGAAACCGAGCCGTAGAGCTGGCCGGTGTTGGACGCCTGGCGGATCAACTGGACAGTGGCCCCGTCGATTTTGCCGGCATCCTTCTGAGCGGCCGCGCGGCGTTCCGCATTCTGTGCCTCGATGCGCTCGCGATTGCTTTCGAAAACGCGTCGATTGGCTTCATTGGCGCGGAGCGCCTTGCCGTTGGGGAGAAGGAAATTGCGGGCATAGCCGTTCTTCACCCTCACGACGTCGCCGATGGCGCCGAGCTTCTCGACCCTTTCGAGCAGAATGACTTCCATTGCTTCGGCTCCTTATTTCACAACGTAGGGAAGAAGGCCGAGATGGCGGGCGCGCTTGACGGCGACCGCGAGCTCGCGCTGCTTCTTACCGGAAACCGCGGTGATGCGGCTGGGGACGATCTTGCCGCGCTCGGACACGAAACCCTGGAGCAGGCGGACGTCTTTGTAATCGATCTTCGGCGCTTCCTTGCCCGAGAAGGGGCAGCTCTTGCGGCGGCGGAAAAATGGGCGTGCCATGTGCTGGTCCTTCCTCGCTTAGGCTTCGAATTCATCGCGGCCACGGCCGCTCCGTGGAAACCGGTCACCACGATCCGGGCGGTCGCCACGGTCGTCACCGTCACGGCCCCGGCCGCCGCGCTCACGTTCGCGCTCGCCGCGGCGCATCATCGCCGACGGGCCCTGCTCATGCGCATCGACCTTCACGGTCATGTAGCGGATGATGTCTTCATTGATCTGCGTCTGCCGCTCGAGCTCGGCCACGACTGGAGTCGGCGCTTCGAAGTCGAGCGCGACATAGTGGGCCTTGCGGTTCTTCTGGATGCGGTAGGCCAGGCTGCGCAGGCCCCAAGTCTCGGTCCTGACGACGCGGCCGCCATTGCCCTCGATGATGTTGGTTGCGGTTTCCGCCAGCGCGTCCACCTGCGCCTGCGCGAGATCCTGGCGCGCAAGAAATACATGCTCGTAAAGCGGCATGTTCGCTCCTTCTCTGTTGGCCGATCGCTGACGCCGCCCAATGCGGACGCCCCTCCGGCTGTCGTCTCAAATGATTACCGGGGCTGGAGAGCGAATGCCCTCAGCCCCGGCTGCCGGCCTCTTGGCTGACAATGCTCAAAAAAGCAAGCCCCGCTTGCGCTTCTCGGGGCGGCTGGCCTACGGGCCCGGCGAACAGGAGGATCGCATGCGGGCGTATATTTTCCCCGGGCAGGGGAGCCAGTCTGTGGGCATGGGCAAGGCGCTCGCGGAGGCGAGCCCCACCGCTCGCGCGGTGTTCGAGGAAGTGGATGACGCGCTGGGGCAGAGCCTCGCCCGGATGATGGCCGAAGGCCCGATCGAGGAGCTGACGCTGACGGAGAACGCCCAGCCGGCGATCATGGCCAATGCGGTGGCAACGCTCCGGGTGCTGGAGCGCGAAGCCGGTCTGCGGCTTCAAGACAAAGCGGACTTCGTCGCCGGGCACAGCCTGGGCGAATATTCCGCGCTTTGCGCAGCCGAAGCGCTGGACCTCCGAACGACGGCGCGCCTCCTGAAGCTGCGTGGCCGGGCAATGCAGGCGGCGGTGCCGGTCGGGGAGGGCGCGATGGCAGCGTTGCTCGGCCTCGGCCTCGAAGGCGCGCGGGCGGTCGCGGTGGAAGCGGCTCAGGGCGAAGTCTGCGCGGTCGCCAACGACAACGATCCCAACCAGGTCGTCGTCTCCGGGCACAAGGGCGCGGTCGAACGCGCACTGGAGATCGCCAAGGCCCGAGGGGCAAAACGGGCGCTGCTGCTTCCCGTCTCGGCCCCTTTCCACTCACCGCTGATGGAGCCGGCTGCGCAGGCGATGGAGCAGGCGCTGGGCGATGCGGAGATCCGCCCGCTTGTTGTCCCGCTCTACGCCAACGTGACCGCGGCGGCGGTGGAGGACCCGGCTGAGATAAGGCGGCTGCTCGTTGAACAGGTCACCGGCATGGTCCGCTGGCGCGAGAGCATCGCGGCCATGGCCGAGGCCGGAGTGACGCACTTCGTCGAGTTCGGCGGGAAGGTGCTCGGGCCGATGGTCAAGCGCATCGCCCCTGACGCCAGAACCACGAGCGTGATCTCGCTCCACGATGTCGAAGCGCTGGTAAAGGAGATTTGAGCATGTTTGACCTGGGCGGCATGACGGCGCTTGTGACCGGGGCTTCGGGCGGGATCGGTTCGGCGATCGCGCGTGCGTTGGCGGCGCAGGGCGCGCGCGTGGCGCTTTCGGGAACGCGTGAGGAGGCGCTTGCAGCCGTCGCCGGATCCATCGGCGGCGACAGCGTCATTCTCCCCACGAACCTTTCGGATCCCGCCTCGGTAGACGCGCTGGTGCCCCGCGCGGTGGAGCAGCTCGGCAAGCTCGATATCCTCGTCAACAATGCCGGCGTGACGCGCGACAACCTTGCGATGCGGATGAAGGACGAGGAATGGTCCGACGTTATCCGCATCAACCTCGAAGCCGCATTCCGGCTCGCGCGCGCCTCGCTGAAGCCGATGATGCGGGCGCGGTTCGGGCGGATCATTTCGGTGACTTCGGTGGTCGGCGCGATCGGCAATCCCGGGCAGGCCAATTATGCGGCGTCGAAGGCAGGGCTGGTGGGCATGTCCAAGGCGCTCGCTCAGGAGGTCGCGAGCCGTGGCATCACCGTCAATTGCATCGCGCCCGGCTTCATCTCCTCGCCGATGACCGATGCTCTGCCGGACGCTCAAAAAGCGGCTTTGCTTGGCCGCATTCCGGTGGGAGCGCTCGGCACCGGCGAGGACGTCTCGTCCGCCGTGGTCTACCTGGCCAGCCGCGAGGCCGCTTACGTCACCGGGCAGACGCTTCACGTCAATGGCGGGATGATAATGATCTGACATCGCGGAACGGCCGTTTTGCCGTCGGGCCACTTGCCAGCGCCGCGGCCATGCGGCTAGGGCAGACGCAAACAAAGCCTCTAGGGAAAGGTACATCATGAGCGAGACCGCCGAGCGCGTTAAGAAGATCGTTGTTGAGCATCTTGGCGTTGAAAATGAAAAGGTGACCGAAGAAGCGAGCTTCATCGACGACCTGGGCGCCGACAGCCTCGACATCGTCGAACTCGTCATGGCCTTTGAGGAAGAGTTTGGCGTTGAAATCCCGGACGACGCCGCCGAGAAAATCGGTACCGTCAAGGACGCGATCGATTATATCGATGCGAACAAGGCCTGAACCTGAGGCGATCCCGCCGGCCCGGTAGGTGATTGAGCCGCTTTCACAAGACGGCTCCCCGTCCAAGGCCGGGGGGCCGTTTTGCCTATCTGCTTGAGGGAGTGAGCGAATGCGCCGCGTTGTCGTGACTGGTCTCGGGATGGTCTCGCCCCTTGGCGGGGATGTCGAAACGAGCTGGAGAAACATCCTGGCCGCCAAGAGCGGCGCGGCGAGGATCACGCGTTTCGATCCCACCGACTATGCCTGCCAGGTTGCGTGCGAGGTGAAACCGGCCGGGCATGAATATGGCTTCGATCCAAACACCCGTGTCGACCACAAGGTGCAGCGGCAGGTCGATCTCTTCATCATCTTCGGCATCGACGCCGCCGGCCAGGCGCTGGAGGATGCGGGCCTCACGGAGATGAGCGAAGAAGAGCGCTACCGCGTCGGGGTGTCGATCGGCTCGGGGATTGGCGGTTTGCCGGGCATCGAGAAGGAATCCCTCATCCTCGCCGAAAAAGGGCCGCGGCGCGTTTCGCCGCACTTCGTCCACGGACGGCTCATCAATCTGATTTCCGGCCAGGTTTCGATCAAATATGGGTTGATGGGCCCGAACCACGCGGTTGTCACCGCCTGCTCCACGGGTGCGCATTCGATCGGCGATGCCGCGCGCATGATTACGATGGAGGACGCCGACGTGATGCTGGCGGGCGGAGCGGAAAGCGCCATTTCGCCCATTGGCATAGCCGGCTTTGCCCAGGCAAAGGCATTGTCGACTCGCTTCAACGACCAGCCTGAAAAGGCCAGCCGCCCCTATGACAAACAGCGCGACGGTTTCGTGATGGGCGAAGGGGCGGGTGTGGTGGTGCTCGAGGAATATGAGCGCGCCAAGAAGCGGGGCGCGAAGATCTACGCCGAAGTCGTCGGCTATGGCATGTCGGGCGATGCCTACCATGTCACCGCGCCGCATCCGGAAGGTGCCGGCGGCTATCGCGCCATGGAAGTCGCGATGAAGCGCTCGGGGCTGAGCCTGTCCGACATCGATTATATCAACGCGCATGGCACCTCGACCCCGCTCGGCGACGAACTCGAGGTCGGATCGGTGCGTAAGTTGTTCGGCAATGCCGTTGGCAAGCTTTCGATGAGCTCCACCAAGTCGGCCATCGGTCACCTGCTCGGCGGGGCCGGTGCCGTCGAGGCGATCTTCTGCATCCTGGCGATGCGCGACCAGATCGTCCCGCCGACGATCAACCTCGACAATCCGAGCGAGGGAACGGCGGGGGTGGATCTGGTGCCCCATGTGGCGAAGGAACGGCCGGTGAAGGCGGTGCTCAACAACAGCTTCGGCTTTGGCGGCACCAACGCCAGCCTGGTGATGCGGGCGATCTGAAGCGCCGATGAAGCGGCTGCTGCTGATCCTCGTCGCTCTTGGCGCACTGAGCGGCGCGCTCGGCTACTGGTTTTTCTGGGCAAGTCCGGGGCCGGGGAAGGGCCCTTACACGATTGTGGTAGAGGAAGGCTCGAGCATCGGCCGGGTGGCCGATCAACTGGCCGAGATGGGAGCGATCCCCGGCAGCGACGGCACCTACAAAGCCATGGCGCGGATTTTCGGCGGGGGCGACCCGATCCAGGCGGGCGAGTTCGAAATTCCCGCCGGAACAAGCGGCGCCCGAGTGCTGGACATCCTCCAACACGGCCAGCCGGTGCAGCGGCTCGTCACCATCCCTGAGGGAATGCCATCGATCCTCGTATGGGAGAAGCTGATGCAACAGAAGCTTCTCACGGGCACCATCCCCGTTCCGGAGGAGGGGTCGGTCCTTCCGGACAGCTACGGTTACAAAAGGGGCGAGCCGCGGGCGGCCGTGCTGAAGCGGATGCAGGATGCGATGACCAAGGAGCTCGACGCGCTTTGGGCGAAGAAAAGCCCCAACAGCGTGGTCAACAGCAAGCGCGAGGCCATCATTCTTGCGTCCGTCGTCGAGAAGGAGACCGGCAAGCCGTCCGAACGGCCGATGGTTGCGGGTGTCTACTCCAATCGCGTTCGCATCGGCATGAAGCTCGATGCCGATCCGACGGTGATCTACCCGATCACCAAGGGAAAGCCGCTTGGCCGGCGGATCCGGCGCTCGGAGCTTCAGGCGGACAATGGCTACAACACCTATGCCAGACCGGGGCTTCCGATCGGGCCGATCGCGAATCCGGGGCGGGAATCGATCGCGGCGGTGCTGAACCCGGCTGAGACGCGGGCCCTCTACTTTGTCGCCGATGGCACTGGCGGTCACGTTTTCGCGAACACCCTGGCCGAGCACAACGCCAACGTCCAGAAATGGTATGCTCTGAGGCGCAAGCGCGGCGAGATGTAGCGGTGCTTCGGCGCGAAAAAGGAATGCCTAGCGGGAAAGCCGTCGCCGCTGAACGACCGAGCTGCGTCCGTGCACTGCCTCGAGCGGCTCTATAACGACACTGCCGGTATATCCGGTGGCATGAAGGAGGTTGGTGGAGTCTGCCATCATCCCGACATGCCCTTCGAAAAAGATGAGGTCGCCCTGTTCGAGCGCCGCGCCGTCGGGGAGCGGCTCGCCGAGCGCACGTTGCTGATCGCTGTCCCGCGGGGCGGGGATGCCGCAAAAGCCGAGCGAGAGCTGGACGAGGCCGGAGCAGTCGATGCCACGTGGGCTGCGCCCGCCGAGCAGATAGGGTGAACCAAGGAGGCGTCTCCCGACCAGTACCGGATCGTGCTCATAGGCACGGAGCGGGCGGACGTGGGTGAAGGGGACAAAGCCGCTATCGGTGGCAAGGAAGTCCGACTGCTCATGCCCCGTGATCCGCGACCCCATTGGCAGCCGCGCGAGCGAGGGAACGTGAATGTCCGGCTCAGGCAGGATGGCCGCTTCGAGCGCGGCGACGATATGGGTTGGCGGCGGTGCCTCGACGAGAGCGATCGCTTCCACGTAACCGACATAATGGTCGTGTCGGCAATAGCCCCAAGCCCAGCCACCGGAGATCTCAAGGACCGCGAACTCCTCGCCGGGAAGAAGCTCGGTCGCGGGCGATCCCTCGTCGGAGGGCTGCGCATAGACGAAGCTGCCCCGTGTGCCGCAACTCCTGATCAGGGGACGGGCGTAATGGGGCGCAAAGAGTTGCCCGGCCAGCGCGATGTCCGCGAGGTCCCGGCGATAGGCGTGGACGCGCTCGTCGAGGAGCATCGAAGGGCCGCTGAGGCTGAAACGCTCAGCCGTGCTGGAGGATGAAGCCTCGTTCCTTGGTGGCTCGGCGCGAGGGAGCTCCTTCTTGCTCGATGTTCCGTTCGAAGCTGTCAAGGAACTCCTGCCCCACTGTGGTCCTGGCGACGAACACATTGCGGCGGTCCGCCTCGTCGCGCACGCGCCGCAGATAGCCGAGCGTGCCCAGCGTATTCAAGGCGCGTGTGATGACCGGCTTCGAGACGCCGAGAATGTTCGCGAGACCGCGCACGGTGTGCGGCCCCGGCGTCAAGTAAACGAGCAGCATCAGCGCCATCTGGCGATTGGTAAGGTCAGGCGAACCTGACCTGACATAGCTGATCAGCGTTTGCATCCAGCCTTTGAGGGAGCGTTCCGACACGTCTGATTCTCCGCTTGCGCGTGAGCGTCTGTTTCGGGGCTACAACCAGTCAGATCGCGTTTCGTTTCGTTAACCACAAGGAAATTCGGCGCAAACTTTGCAGCCCCCCGTCAGCCGCCGTAACGAAGCTTGAGCATGTGCCATGCGGCGCGGAGCCCGAGCGCGTCTCCGCCCTTGGGTCGCCCAGGCTTTGCCGAGGAGCGCCAAGCGAAGGTGTCGAAATGCGCCCAGGGGAGACCGTCGGGAACGAACTTTTGGAGGAACAAGGCCGCCGTCACGGCCCCCGCCATCGGCTGGCCGGAGACATTGCCGATGTCGGCAATGTCGGACGAGAGCATGTCGGCGTAGTGCTTCCAAAGCGGCATCCGCCATAGCGGGTCCGACACCGCCTCTCCGCCACCGAGCAGTGCATCGGCGAGCGCATCGTCGCTGGCGAACAAAGCGGGCAAGTCGGGCCCCAGGGCGACCCGGGCGGCCCCGGTCAGAGTCGCGAAATCGAGAATGAGCTCGGGATTGCCTTCCGCCGCTCTTGTCAGGGCATCGGCGAGGATGAGGCGTCCCTCCGCGTCCGTGTTGCCGACTTCCACCGTGAGCCCCTTGCGGCTCGTGAGCACATCTCCCGGTCGAAATGCGCTTCCGGAAATGGCGTTCTCGACAGCGGGAATGAGGAGGTGGAGGCGGACCGGAAGGCGGCTATTCATTACCAGAAAAGCAAGGCCAAGGGCATGCGCCGCTCCGCCCATGTCCTTCTTCATGACGCGCATTCCGGATGCGTTCTTGATATCGAGCCCGCCGGAATCGAAGCACACCCCTTTGCCGACGATGGCGATGCGCGGATGCTTGGGATCGCCCCATTCCAGCTCGACGAGCCGGGGCTTCCGGTCGGGAGAGGCGGCTCGGCCGACGGCGTGGATCATCGGGTAGCCGGATTCAAGCTCGCGGCCGGAGGTTCCCGAAACCGTCGCGGAAAAGCTGTTCGCAACCTCCGAAATGGCAGCTTCGAGTTCTCCGGGGCCAAGGTCCTGCGCCGGGGTGTTGACGAGGTCGCGCACCAACGCGGTGGCTCGAGCGAGCGCCTCGATTTCTTCGATCCGTGCCGCATCGGTGGTGAGGAGCACGCGGGGCCCGGTGGCTGAAGCCTGCTGCTTATAGCGGTCGAAGCGATACTGGCCCAGCAGCCAGCCCAGCATGGCCGTACCCGGGCTGCGGCCGTCCACGCGGTAGCTGCCTTCGGGGAGTGTGTCGGCGGCCTTGGCAAGACACCAGGGGCTGAGCTCTTCCACGTTGGCGACGCCCAGCACCGCCGACCATTCCGACTTCTCACCCGGAAGAATCGCGATCTGATCGCCTTCCGCCTTGAAGTTCTGCGCCGACACCGCTTGCCGAATGCGCTCGGGCTGCCCCTTCAGCCACTCGTTGAAGCCGTTTTTGTCGGCGAGGATCAGGGGGGTGGCGGGCTGGCCCTTGTCAGGCTGGAGCAGGCTGGAGAAGTCGGTCATCGCCACTTCAATAGCGGCTTCGATTCAGATGAAAAGTGCGCGGCACACCAATGCCTCCTGGACACTGAAGTGCGATCTTAGTGCGGACTATGTCTGCCGCCTCATCAATCACATGGATCGGCAGGGCTATCGGATGTGCGTACCTCGCCGCGACGAGGCCGCGGGGGAAGCATCGATGGTCGACTTCACCTCGAGCTACATAGCGCGGGCGCTTCCCGAGCTGACCAAGCAAGGGCAAAGGCCGCCCTGGAAGCTGCGGCAGAACTACTTCCTCGACATGGCCGACCTCCGCCTTCGATCGATCGAAGATGGAGTGCCCGAATTCAGCGTCGCTGCCGACTGGTAAAGGCCAGTGGCTCGGCGCGCGCGGCGTTGAGGGCGCTCGCGTCTCGCGAGCGCCCCCTTTTTCTTCAGCCCGGAAGTGATACGGCGTCGGTGACGTGGATGACGCCGTTGGATTGCATGACGTCGCCCTGGATGACGTGCGACATGCCGCCCTTGGCGTCTACCAGCATGACACGGTTCCCCATCATGCGGGCGGTGAGTTGGCCCCCCTGAACGGTGGTGAGGCGCGCCTGGCCGCCACCGGCGCGAATGCGCTGCATGAGATCGGCTGCGGTAAGCCTGCCCGGGACCACGTGATAGGTGAGCACCGTCTGCAGCATGGTACGATTTTCGGGCCGCAGCAGTGTCTGCACTGTGCCGGCCGGGAGCCGCTCGAAAGCGGCGTTTGTGGGAGCGAAGACGGTGAACGGACCAGGGCCGGACAAAGTGTCGACGAGCCCCGCGGCCTTCACGGCTGCGACCAAGGTCGTGTGGTCGCGCGAGTTCACGGCGTTTTCGACGATCGTCTTTGTTGGATACATCGGCGCTCCGCCGACCATTACCGTGCCTCCGGCGCGGGCGGACGTGGCGCCCATTCCGGCGTCAGCTTCCGCGTCCATCATGGTGGAGCAAGCGGAGAGTGAAAGCGCGGCGGCGGCCGCGAGGGTGAAGCGAGCTGTCGAAATCATGATTTCCTCCAAATTCGGCAACCATCGAGCGGTTGCGTGAGGAGGTACGGCGCGGGCGGCGCGAAAGATGCGCGCGCTCAGATGCGGGTGAGTTCGCCGCTCGCTATGACCGGCCCGGTAGGCTGGCCGGTCGGAGAGCCGCCTTCGGGTTCAACCGAGACGGCGAGCGTTGCCTCGGGCCCCAGAGACTTCAGCAGGGCCGGGGGAAGGGTGATCCGCTGAGGCTTTCCGGCTGCGACAAGCCCGAGCGAGCGCGGCGGACCGGCGCCGGGGATGACCCACAATTCGTGATCGTGGCCTGCGGCCGGGTTGAGCACGGCCGGCGTCGCGATGAGGCTCTGCGTGTCGGGATCGTAGGAGATGACAACCGCTGCCGGCCCGCCTTCGGCGGCCAGCGAGGCCACCAGCGTGGGAGCCGGGACTGCAGGCGCAGGGGCAGGAACCTCGATGACCGGGTCCCGCCTCGCCGACTCGAGCCCAATCACCAGCGCAAGCGCCGCGGCGATCGCCGTGACGGCGGCCGAATAAGCGCGCCACAGCTTTGCCTTGCGGCGGAGGATGTGGATGGTCGCGGTCTCGGCAGGCGCGTCAGCCAGGCGAGCGGCGATTCTCTCCCACAGGCCCGGATCTGGTGTTTCGGGCCGGATGCCGTCGGCGAGCGGCATCAACCGCATCTCCCAGTCGGCGACGGCGGCGGCAAAGACCGGGTCTTCGCGCTGCCGGCGCTTCACCTCGGCAAGCTCCGCGCCATCGAGGAGGCGCAAAGCGAGTTCGGCCGCGAGCCGCTCGTCGCCGCTGAGTTCGGGCTCGTCGGTCATCGCTCGAGGCATTCTTTCAACTGAAGCAGGCCACGGCGCACCCAGCTTTTCATGGTGCCGAGCGGCACCCCACTTCGCACCGCCAGCTCGGCATAGGTGGCACCTTCGAAAAATGCGGTGCGGATGGCATGGGCCTTGCGGGTTTCGAGCTCGCCGATGCAGCCGTTGAGCCTGGCCCCGGCTTCAGCGGCTTCGAGCGAGGTGGCGGCGTCCGGCGCCGGGTCGGAAATGTGGAGCGCGGCCTCGAGTGGCTCCGAAATGCGTCCTCCCCGCGCGCGGAGCCGGTCGATCGAGCGGTTGCGGGCAAGCGCTGCAAGCCATGTGATCGGGCTCGCACGCTCGGGATCGAAGCTTCCCGCCTTGCGCCACACGTTGAGGTAAATGTCCTGCAAAGCGTCCTCCGCCTCTCGCCGCTCACCCAAGATACGGAGGCAGATGCCGAAAAGCTTCGCGGAGGTTGCTTCGTATACTTCGGCAAGCGCGGACTGGCTGCCGCGGCCGGCGCGGGCAAGCGCGTCGGCAAGGCGCCGCCGAGCTTCATCCGCTTCTGGTCTGGAGGAGCCGTCCGCCACCGCGCGGGTTTGCCAGAGGCGGTGAAGGAGCGCAACGTCGGCTCCGCTCGAAAAGGAGACTTGTTTGCGTCCCCAGCGGCCGGTCGGCCGTAACTCCTTGTCTAAGGAGGAAGAAAATGCCCGTTTTCGTGAAACGCATGTTCCCCGACTGGCTGGTCCTGATCCTGCTCGGAAAGGCGTTCGGCACGCTTCTTTTTCTGAGCTGAGGCCGCGGCACGCACGCGAAGGCGGCGGCCCTGAATTCGTTCCGTTCGGCTCGTCCGATCGGATTCGCGCTCAGCGCGAGGGGACGCCGTAGAGGTCGTGCTCGTCGGCGTCCTCCACCATCACCTCGATGATGTCGCCTGCTTTGACAGCGCCCGCATCACGAAGGTGAACCTCGCCGTCAATCTCCGGCGCGTCGGCATAAGAGCGGCCCGTAGCGCCACCTTCACCGTCAGCGACATCGATGATCACATCGATCTCGCGGCCGATCCTCGCCTGAAGCTTGGCTGCGGAGATGAGAGCGGTCTTCTCCATGACGCGAGCGTAGCGTTCTTCCTTCACTTCGTCGGGGACGGCTCCCGGAAGGTCGTTGGCCGCAGCGCCCTTCACCGGTTCGAACCGGAAAGCGCCGACACGGTCAAGCTGAGCCTCGTCGAGCCAATCCAGAAGATATTCGAAATCCTCTTCCGTCTCACCCGGAAAGCCGACGACGAAGGAAGAGCGGATCGCGATGTTCGGGCAGATTTCCCGCCAGGCGCGGAGGCGCTCGAGCACTTTCACCTGGTTGGCCGGCCGCTTCATCGCCTTCAGCACCGAAGGTGAAGCGTGCTGGAACGGGATGTCGAGATAAGGGAGCACGAGCCCTTCCGCCATCAGCGGGATGACCTGATCGACGTGGGGATATGGGTATACATAATGCAGCCGCACCCACGGCTTGTTGGCTGGTGTGCCGAGTCTGCCGAGTTCGCGCGCGAGATCGGTCATGTGCGCGCGGACCTCGCCACCTTTCCACGGCCAGGCGCGATGGCGCATGTCCACGCCGTAAGCAGAGGTGTCCTGGCTGATCACCAGCAATTCTCGGGTCCCGGCTGCGATCAGCTTTTCGGCCTCGCGCAAGATGGCGTCCGGGCGCCGCGAGACGAGGTCGCCCCTGAGCTGCGGGATGATGCAGAAGGCGCAGCGGTGGTTGCAGCCTTCGGAGATTTTCAAATAGCTGTAGTGGCGCGGAGTGAGCTTCAGCCCGCCTTCGGGGACGAGATTCAGGAAGGCAGAAGGAGGCATGGGGGCAGCCTCATGGACCGCGCCGACAACTTGCTCATATTGCGCAGGGCCGGTGACGGCGAGCACGTCCGGGAAACGCTCCCGGATGATGTCGGCTTCCTTGCCCATGCAGCCGGTGACGATGACGCGGCCGTTTTCGGCAATCGCTTCGCCGATGGCCGCCAGGCTCTCCTCCTTGGCAGAGTCGAGAAAACCGCAGGTGTTGACGAGGACGACGTCCGCATCGTCATAATCCGGCGACAGCTGGTAGCCGTCCGACCGAAGCTTGGTCAGGATGCGCTCGCTGTCGACCAGGGCCTTGGGACAGCCGAGCGAAACCATGCCGACCTTGGGCGGGGAGGGGAGTTCGAGAGCCATGGGATACGCTCACATGGGGGCGGCGGTAAGCTTTTCCTAGGGCAACGGTCGGAGCTTATCGCCAACGGCGAAGTGAATGACATCTGCAAGAGCCTTCCACCCCATCCACCCGGGTGCGGAGGGATGAATGATCCCAGTGTACAAGCACACCTGCCCGTTATTTAACTGGTAGGCATGTACATTGTCGGTGAGGTAGATATCGCCGTCTTCGGGAAGGTGGTACTCGTACATAGTCTTTCCCAGCGCAATCATCCGGCGCGGCTTCAAGTCATTGAGCAGCACGACCAAACTTTTCGCCGCCTCCCTCCACATCGCCTTCCTCGGGCGAGTTCCAGCACCCTCGCCGACTGACTCCTGGACGAAGTTCGTGAAGGCAACTCGATCCCAAACAAACTGGCGGCGTTCTTTGGAAGGTGATTCCTCGGCCGCGAGTGCTCGCGTGATCTTGGCCATCAGCGGAACTGAGTTCAGCTCATCAATGGTTGTCTCGACCAAATCTATCGAGTGATTTTCGCTTGGATGGCACAGCTCACCCTCCTCGCGCCAAGAGTAGGCACTCTCACCCAGTATAAGTAGTCGGGTCTCGTGGAAATTGCTACCAGTCCAAGGCTTGAACATTGGTCACTCTCCCTCCAGACGGCCTAGAATTCTATCCGCGCTCGTGCGGAACAACGGCGGGCTCCCACCGGCCGCGGAGACAAGCGCGGAGCAGATGCGAGCGGCGTCTTCGCCGGCCCGATGTGGCGGTGCGGTCGCCGCTAGAATGTCGGCGTAGCGGTTCTGCATGGGGCGGTCGAAGGCGAAGAGGCCGGCCATGTCCCCCAGGTGGAACTTCGGCTTAGTTTTCGCCGCGCCATAGAGGACCGTCAGCCAGTGACCGTCATAGCGGCCGCCGTCGCACCACGCATGGCCGAGCGGTTCCAGCACCTCGTCGAGAGCCGCAGCGACTTGGGGGGGCGGCATGCCCGCGATGAGCTTTTCGCGGGCGATGCCGTGCACCTTCTCGGAGGCCCGGTCCCAATCGCCTCTTGCCGCCCATTCGGGGTCGGGTTTGATCAGCGATGACCAGACGAGGATCGGCTCTGACAAACCGGTCGCAACGGCGAGGCCCACTTCGATCGGGTAGCTGCTCAGTTCAGGATATGTGCTGAGGCTGAGGGAGCTTGCTTCGAAGTCGAGAACCGCGAGCGGGAAATTCATCGCGGGAGCTCAGCAAGAGTGACGAGCTCGACATAATCCACTGCTTCTCCGTGACGGTTCAGCGCCCAGAGAAAATCCCCTCCGGCGCGACTGATCGAGACAAGGGTGCCGATCGCATCAGCCACGGCCAGAGCAGCTTCCGCATTGCTGAGCATCAGCAGAACCGTTCCGGAGACGGCAGTGTCATGCGGTTGCAGGAGGGGATGAAGCGCCTCGGGGCAAACTCGGTCAACTCGAGTCACGCGACCAATCCGGCCCTTCCAGATTTCCAAAACATCAGCATTGTCGTAGCCCACCATGCGGGTGGGGCTCAGCAGGAGCTTCAGCGGATGCAGTAGCTGGTCCTGCTCCTCCGCTACCACCGTCATGGCACAATCGCCGCCGAGGTGCGCTGCTTCCGGCGAGAGGGACGTGCCGGCGACGGCGAGGAGAATGGTGCGGAACCCGAGTTCGGGCGCTGCCGCAATGAACCGGGCAGCATCGATGATGGTTTCGGTTGTTTGATCCGCCAGGAGCAGGAGCAGATAGGCGGAGCCGTTCGCCGCCATATATTCGCTGCGCTGAACCGGATCCCGAGCCTCAATTCCGACTTGCCGCTGCCACTGGTTGGACCAACAGATCAGCTTTCCCCGCAGTGTCTGACGCTGATCGTCTCCGACCACGGTGGCCGCGACCACCGGCAGGAGAAGGTCCGCGGGCGGAATGAACCATTTCAGATCGAGCCCAGGGAAGTTGACGAAATGTTCCACAGCGATTCCCGGGCTTGATTATCGGCTAGCGAGGAATCCCTAGCCCGGAGTGACCGCCGTCTGCCGTCCTTGTTCATTGTACGTATAAACAAAGCGGCCGCGACGGACGTTTACCGTCGAGCCGGTAAATCCGTGAAGCTCACCGGGTTGCACGAACAACTGCCTTCCGGAGGCATCCATCGCATATACGAACTGTCCGCGCTGTACGGCATTACCTATAGCCATTGAACGGTCTTTCCGAGGGTGCGCCTGATTTTACTGGAGTCTGGCCATTGATCCCACCGAAAAATTTTTTTGTGGAAGGGGAAAAATTCGGGGCCAGGCGCGGTTCGAGGGGCCATCCTCAGGAGAAAAGCCGATGAAACGAAGCGACCGCCGTGCCTGCGTGCCCTACCGCCGCATTCGCCCTGTTGAACCGGAAGCTTCTGCCGCGGCCATCCAGCAGCAGCAAGACGAGATCATCAGGTTGGAATCTGAAGGTCACGAGATTGTAGCGGTGTTTACCGAAACAGAATTCGCCGACGCCGACGAAGGATGGCTGGAGTTCCGCCCGATGCTGCGCCTCGCATATCGTACAGCGTTGGCGATCAAGAAGGAGCGCGGCGACTGCGAATTCGCAATTCTCAGGTGCGATGCGATCGGAAGTGGTGATGATTTTACTACGGACGCATTTCGCGATGTACCGGATATGACCAATATCAACTACTTGAAACCTTGCACTGCTGGACGAGTCTCGGGCAATTATATACTTGACGTAGAAACGACTCGATGGGACAGGGTGAGGGACAGGCCGGCGCTGCGGATGATCTAACCGAGCAGGTTACTCCTGAGATGTTGAGGGAGGGCGCTTTCGCCCTCTCGGAGGGGCGGGAGTCTTTTGACGATTACGCACTAGTAGGTTTGCACAGAGATTATGACTCTTTGGCTGAGGCGGGAAGCGGGGCTGGTTTGGGATAGACACGACCGAGTTTCTCGCGGGCTTTTTGGGTTGTAAACATCCAGTTGACGCGCGCTCCGG